>NZ_JBEUPA010000172.1:0-16564 GCF_040492065.1 Actinomadura sp. NPDC000929
CGCTCACCGGCGGGCCGGAGGGCGACACCCTGATCCGCCGCGCCGCCCGCGTCGCCGCCCGCACCAAGGGCGCCGACCTGCTGGCCGTCCACGTCGCCCGCAGCGACGGGCTGGCCGGCGTGAGCCCGGCGAACCTGACCCGGCAGCGCGCCCTGGTGGAGAGCCTCGGCGGCAGCTACCACCAGGTCGTCGGCGCGAACGTGCCGGACGCGCTGCTGGACTTCGCCGGCGGCGTCAACGCCACCCAGCTCGTCCTGGGGGCGTCCCGGCGCGGAAAGGTCGCGCAGATGTTCTCGCCCGGCGTCGGCGTCACGACGACGGCGCGGTCCGGATCCATCGACGTGCACCTCGTCACCCACGAGGAGATCGGCCAGGGGCGCCGCTGGAGGGCGCACCGGGCGGCGGGCCTTCCGTCCGTCCGCCGCTACGCCGGGTTCGCGCTGGCCGCCGCCGGGCTGCCGCTGCTGACCCTTCTGCTGGTGCAGATGCGCTGGCAGGTGCCCCTGGCCAGCGACATCCTGCTCTTCCAGGCCGCGGTGGTCGGGGTGGCCCTGGTGGGCGGGCTGTATCCCGCGCTGTTCGCCGCCATCGGCGGTTCGGTGCTGCTGAACTACTTCTTCACCCCGCCGACCGGGCAGTTCACCGTCGACCGAACCCAGGGGCTGCTCCAGCTCGTCGTCTTCGTCGTGGTGGGGGTGACGGTCAGCACGGTCGTGGACGTCACCGCCCGCCGCGGCAGAGAGGTGGCCGGGGCCCGCGCCGACGCGGAGGTGCTCTCCACCCTCGCGGGGGACATCCTGCGCGGAGAGCACGGCGCGGTCACCGCCCTCGGGCGTCCTCACGACGCGCTCGGCGGCATCCTCGAACGGCTCCGCGAGACGTTCGCGCTGACCACCGTCACGCTGCTGGAACGCGACCCCGAAGCGCCGGTGACCCCCGACAGCCTCAGCGACCCGGACTGCTGGGACGTCGTCGCCAGCACCGGCGGCGAGCCCTGCACCTGCCCGGACGCCGGCGAGGTCGACGTCCTGGTCGAGGACGGCACCCTGTCGCTCGTCCTGCGGGGACGGACGCTGCCCGCCTCGGACCGGCGCGTCCTGGAGGCGTTCGCCGCCCAGGCCGCCGTCGCGCTGCAGCACCGGCGCCTCGCCGAACGGGCCCGGAGGCTCCGGCCGCTGGAGGCCGCCGAGGAGATGCGCACCGCGCTGCTCACCACCGTCAGCCGCGACCTGCGCGCCCCCCTGGCGTCCGCGAGGGCCGCCGTCGAGAGCCTGCGCGGCCCGGGCGCGCCCGCCCCCGGCGAGCGCCGCGACGACGCGGTCGACACGGCCGCCGACTCCCTGGCCCGGCTCGACCATCTGGTGGACGACCTGCTGGACATGAGCCGTCTGCAGTCCGGCTCGCTCGACATCTCCCCGCGCCGGGTCGCCGCCGGGGACGCCGTCCCCCGCGCCGTCAGCGAGAACGACCGGGAGGCCGTCGAGCTCCGCATTCCCGAGGGCCTGCCCGACATGGTCGCCGACCCGGCCCTGCTGCGCCGCGTCCTGGCCAACGTCATCGCCAACGCCGTCCGTTTCAACCCGCCGGGCGCACCCGTCCTCGTCACCGCCAGCGCTCTCGGCGACCGCCTGGAGATCCGCGTCATCGACCGCGGGCCCGGGGTCCGGCTCGGCGACCGCGACCGCCTCTTCCAGCCGCTCCGGCGCCTCGGCGGCCGGGACGACGAGGCCGGCGTCGACCTGGCCCTCGCCTGCGGCCTCGCCGAGGCCATGGACGGCGACCTCACCCCCGAGGAGACCCCGGGCGGCGGGCTGACCATGGTCCTCACCATGCCGACCCGCCCGCCGCGGCCCCCGCCTCCGTCCGGGGAGCCGCCCGCCGCACCGGTCGGGGACGTGCCGGAATCCGACCTCGCCGACCCACTGATCGTCGACCGGGTCGCCGCCTGGCGCGACCGCATCGGCCACGGGAGGGACCGCCCGCCCCCACCGGACGGACCCGGGCAAGGCTGACGGCGCGGTTATACAGGGCAGGACTGGACGATCTGGTGGTCGCACCCGATGGCAAGGCAGCCGTCCGGCGGTGACGATGGAGGCTGAGGAGACCAGGCGAAGCGCCGGACCAGCGGGGGAGGGTTCATGACCAAGGGCCTCGCGAGGGAGCAACTGCTGCCCGGTTTCCTCACGTGGCCGTCGCTGGCGCTCCTGGCCTGCCTCGTCCTGATCACGATGCTGGCCGTCGCGTCGCTGCGGGTCGTCCCCGAGGGGGAGCGCCTGGTGGTCTCCCGCCTGGGCGGCCCTCCCACGGTGCGGGGGCCCGGCCGCACGCTGGTGGTGCCGGGCGTGCACCGCTCGGTCCGCGTCCCCATGCGATGGGGACCCCTCGACATATGGCTGGAGGCCCCCACCCGCGAGGGGGTGCCCCTGCGGCTGAAGGCCGTGGCCCTGGTGTCGGTGTCGGATCCCGCCCGCTGCGCGCTGCGGCCGGTTCCCCAGACGGCCGCGATCAGCGTCATCGTGGAGGGCCGCCTGCGCCGCCACGTGGCCCAGCGGCGCCTGAACGAACTCGGCGACCTGCTTCCCGGCCGGGCGAACCCCCTGGCCGCCGACCTGGACGCCGCCGTCGCCGAGTGGGGCCTGAAGATCACCGCGCTGGAGGTCGTCCGGGCCGACGTGCCCCTCCCGGCGCTGCACCGCTGGCTGACCGGCGAGGCCGCCCGCTGACCACGGCCACCACCATGACGGCCGCGGTGGCTCCGCCCAGCATCATGACCGTCGAAGGGGAGGTGCGGTCCATGATGACCCCGCCGACCAGGGCGCCGGTCGACAGCGTCGCCTGGAACGAGGCCGTGAACAGGACGGATGCCGCCTCCGGCGCGTGCGGGGCGGCTCTGGCGAACCAGGTCTGCGAACAGACCGGGACCGCCCCGTAGCCGGCGCCCCACAGGATGAGCAGCGTGAGGGCGCCAAGATCCCATCGCCCCAGAAGAGGAAGCGCCAGGGTGGCGATGGCGATCAGACCTCCGGCCGCGCCGAAGGTGGCGTGCGGATGGCGGGCCAGAGCCGTGCCCGCCAGGAAGTTGCCCAGGATGCCCGCGGCACCGTAGGCCAGCAGGAACACCGTGATCAGCCCCGGGGACACCTGCGTCACCCGTTCCAGGAAGGGCGTGACGTAGGTGTAGGCGCCGAAGTGCGCGAGGACGACCAGGACGGTCACCAGGAGCGCGCGACGTGTGTCGAGGCCGCGCACCATGCCGCGCAGTGCGGTGAGGCGGGTGGCCCCCTCCGCAGGCAGCGGGGGGACGAGCACGGCGAGCGCGATGAGCACCGCCACGGACAGCAGGCCCATGACCGCGAAGCTGGTCCGCCAGCCCGCGAGGTCTCCGATCAGCGTCCCGAGCGGCACGCCGAGAACCGATCCCAGCGGGACGGCCGAGAAGACGACCGCCGTCGCCCGGCGCGCCGACCGTGCGGGGACCAGCCGGTCGGCGAGGCCCGCGCCGATCGACCAGAAGCCGCCGATGACCACCCCGACGAGGACGCGTGAGACGAGCACCGCCCAGAACGCCGGGGCGGCCGCGGCGATGAAGTTCGCCGCCGCCAGCAGGAACATGCAGGCGCACAGCATGAGCCGCCGGTCGATCCGCGCCGTCGCGACGGTGACCGTGGGCGCGGCCGCCGCCGCGAGGTAGCCGGGCATGGTCATCATCAGCCCGGCCGTCCCGTCGGAGACGGTGAAGCCGGAGCCGATGGACGTCAGCAGCCCGATCGGCAGGATCTCGGTGGTGACGATCGCGAAGATCCCCATCATCACCGAGACCACCGCCGGCCAGTTGTTCGAGCCCGACCGAGCTGACATGGGAGAGCCGTCGGCCGAGGCGGTCACTGTTGACATCGGGTTCCGTCCTGTGAGGGGGAGTGGTCGTGCCTGCCCACTCAACAGGCGGTAACGGCCCAGGTCTGGCGGGTTCACGACGTCAACGTCGGCGACCCTGTTGGGGGTACGACAATAAGATCGCCGCCGTCCTGCCCCCCGCTGGCCGCCGGCATCGTCTCCGGCCGCTCCACGCGTAAGTGAAGATCCGCCTGGACCTCGGTCAGTCGATGCCCTCGACGATGCGGAAGTCGCGCTCGACGCCGTCGGAGAGGGCGGCCAGCGCCTCCTGGTAGACCGCGCTCTCGTGCGCCGCGACGGCCTGCTCGAAGCTGTCGAACTCGATCAGGACGGTGCGCTCGGCGATTCCGGCGTCATGCGCCTCGACCCGGCCGCCACGGACGAGGGCCCGGCCACCCCCGGCCTTGACGGCCGGACCGGCCAGCTTGTTGTAAGCAGCCAGCTTCTCGGGGTCTGAAATGGTGCGGTAGGCGCTGACCCAGTAGCCCTTGGGCATGGAACCTCCAGTGTTGGGATGAGTGCATCTGACTTACGGGTTGGTCTCGGACGAGCGTCGGCGGGCGAGGGCGAGGCTTGTCGGCGTCGTGATCGCCATGGCGCTCGACGTCCCGCTCTCGGGCGTGACGGCCGGCCCTTCGCGGTCCTGGCATTCGAACTCTGCCAGATGCTTCAGCGCCGGAAGGGCCGCCACCAGCGCCTCGACCTCGTCGCCGGTGAGCTCGCCGATCAATCGCTCGAAGGTCTGGACGCCCGCCTGGCGCCGCGTCCGGACGTAGGAGGCCCCGGCCTCGGTCAGGCATACCAGCGTGACCCGCCTGTCGGACGCGTCGCCCCGCCGCTCGACCAGGCCGGACTCCTCCATCACCCGGACCAGGGCGGTCATCGCGGGCTGGGTGACGCCCTCGACCGCGGCCAGGTCGGTGATGCGCCGCGGGCCGGTCCGGTCCAGGGTGGCCAGGGTGGCGGCGGACGTCAGGCTCATGTCCCGGGGCAGGCGTCTCGCGGCCCTGGTGGCCAGGCCGTAGAGGGCTTCCCCGATGGCGGCGGACGCGCCGGGAGCGGCGGCGTGACGATCCATGCCCGAAGCATAGCGCTTTTATATTCATAGTTTATGTAAATGGAACTCGCTCGCGCCGCCATCGACCGGACCGCCGAGGAGATGCGGGCCTCCATCGACGCGCAGTTGTCCGGGCCGGGCACGGCCGTCGAGCGCATCACCATCGCGCCCCGCAGGGCGGCCGGACTGCACGTGCACAACGGACCGGTCTTCGGCAGCGTCGAGACCGGGTCGGTCGTCTACCAGATCGAAGGCGAGGCCGCGGCCGTCCTGCGTCCCGGCGACGTGTTCCACGAGCCCGAGGGCGCCCGGATCGCGCGCTTCGACGCCGGGGAGGACGGCGTGACGTTCCTCGGGTACTTCCTGCTCGGCGCCGGCGAGGCCGCCGAGATCGAGTTCCCGGGCGGCTGAGCGAGGAGGGTCAGGCGTCCAGCCGCCTCAGCGCGGCGGCCAGCCGCTCCGCCGCCTCGTCGGCGACCGGTCCGAGGTCGCGCTGTTCGCTGACCGACACCATGACCTGCGGGTCCATCGCCTCCACGACGGTGTCGTCGCCGTCGGTGCGCACCACGACGTTGCAGGGCAGCAGCAGGCCGATCCGCCGGTCGACGCCGAGCGCACGGTGGGCGAGCCGCGGGTTGCAGGCCCCCAGGATGAGGTAGTCCTCCATCGCCTCGCCGAGCTTCTCGCGCAGGGTGGCCCGCACGTCGATCTCGGTCAGCACGCCGAAGCCCTGGTCCTTGAGGACCGCGCGCACCTGCTCGACTGTCTCGCCGAACGGCCGGCGCAGGCGGACGCTGATCGCGTAACCCATGATGCTCCCCCCAGGGAACCTTTCCCCGTGCGGCTCGGCCGACGCATCGGCTCCTTCGGGCCGGTCAGTCCTCGATGGTGATGCCGAGCTCCGCGGCGAACGCGTCCAGGAGGCTCATGGCGTCGCCGCTCGCGACGATCGCCCCCTGGAAGGAGTCCAGGCCGGCGACGCCGCGCAGGTCGCAGCCGCGGAACCGGACCGTCCTCATCCTGGCCTTGGAGAACTGGGCGCCGCCGAGCCGGCAGTTCTCGAACCGGACGTCGGTCATCTCGGCGGCCTGGAAGGTCGCCTCGGTCAGGTTGCAGTCGCGGAACACCACGTCCCGCAGATGCGCGTGCCTGAACCCGGTGAGGTCGGCGCGGCACCCCTCGACCAGCACGTCGCGCAGCCCGCTCTCGGCGAGCTGCATCCCCGTCATCCGCGCGTTCGCGATCCGCGTGTTGAACATCCGCGAGTTGAACGCCCGCAGGTTCGCCAGGTCGGCGTCGCTGAACGCGCAGTCGGCGAACCCCGCCCTGTGCAGGACCAACCCGGAGAAGCCGGTCTGGGTGAACCGGCAGCGTTCGAACTCGACGTCTTCGACACCGTCCGGGTCGTCCATGGAGAGGGCGTCCGCGCCGTACTCCAGCGACAGGTACTTCCCGTCGTGCCGGATGTGCCGCTCGACCTTCCCGGCGGGCGTGAGGCTGCGGGGGATGCGCGGTGGCCTGGGCTCTCTCACCGGGGACGAGGCGGGGGTACGAGCGGGCATGCGGCCGACCTTACTAGCCGGCCGCCCGTAGGTTGCGCGGGGTGCAGGTCTCCCAGTACACAGCACCATCGAGCAGGGCCGGTCAACGTTTTGCGGGAAATTTGCGGGTAGCAGAGCGTCGGCGGGGTCTGGATCCGCGCCAGGGCGCCGGCACCGGCGTTCGCGTGGCGGTCGTGGACGGAAGGGAGAGCCGTGCAGGGAGCGTTGCAGGCCGGAGGGTGGGGCCTGCTGGCCGGGTCGGCGCTGGTGATGGGGGCCCTGGTCGGCTACCTCGTGCCGGTCCCGGCCCGCATCGTCGCGAGTGTGATGGCGTTCGGCAGCGGCGTGCTGCTGTCGGCGGTGTCGTTCGACCTCATCGCCGAGGCGCATGAGAAGGGCGGGCTGACCCCGACGGCGATCGGCGCGGTGATCGGCGCGGTGCTCTACGCGGGCGCCAACGCCGTCCTGGCCTGGAGGGGCGCGCGGCACCGCAAGCGGTCGGGCGGGCAGCAGCCGTCGGAGGAGCAGCGGCCCGGCTCGGGCGGCGCGATCGCTCTGGGCGCGCTGCTGGACGGCGTGCCCGAGTCCATCGTGATCGGCACGAGCCTCCTGGGCGGCGGCGCGGTCAGCGTGGTCACCGTGGTCGCGGTGTTCATCAGCAACGTGCCCGAGGGACTGTCCAGCGCCTCGGGAATGCGCCGCGCGGGACGCGGCCGCGGGTACGTCTTCGGGCTGTGGAGCGGGATCGCGGTGATCAGCGCCCTGGCGGCGGTCTCGGGCTACACGGTGCTCGGCGGTGCCTCCGCCGACGTCCTGGCCGGCATCACCGCCCTGGCCGGCGGCGCCATCCTCACCATGATCGCCGACACGATGATCCCCGAGGCCTACGAGGACACCCACCTGTTCACCGGCCTGATCATGGTCGTGGGGTTCCTGGCGGCGTTCGCCCTGTCGCACGCCTGAGCCGCCCGGCCGCCTCACGCGGCCGTGAGGGGCCCTCCGGACGACCCCTCGGGCGGCTCGGCGGCCGGGGCCCCGTCGTGCACGACCACCTCGACCCCCGGGGCCAGGACCGCCGACCGCCCGGCGGCCAGGGCGCGGGCCGCGCGGTGGGAGGAGGCCACGTTCAGCCCCGCGCCGTGGAGGCGGACCATCAGCGCGGCGACGCGGACCTCCTCGGCGCTGTAGTCGCGGGCGTGGCCCGCGCCTTCGCCCGCCTGCGTCGCGCGCAGGTAGCCGGCGTTGGTCCATCTGTCGAGCTGCCGGTACGTCAACCCGGGGAGCCGGTCGAGCAGTTGACCTGCGTTCACATGCACCTCCTGCAACGGAGGTGTTCCCGCCCGGCGGGGTTCATGCGCGTCCGGAGGCGAGGGGGCCAGTGCCGGAAGCAGGACCGGGGACGGTCGAACCACCACCTGCCGGGCTAGCGGTCGGCGACCAGCACGCGGCCGGAACCGAGAGACCGCCGGCTGCGGACGGGCATGGCGAGCGCCCCGGCCAGGGTGAGCAGGTCGGTGTCGCGGGCCACCGCGTAACCCTGCCCGGTCAGCAGCTCCCGCATGGCGGCCGGCGTCCATGCCGACCGCCACGGTTCGTGCGCCATCGGGTCGGGCTGCCGGGACAGCCGCCTCATCGCACGGGCCACCGGCCGGCCGAGCGAGGCGACCAGCGACGGCGCCTGGTAGTGGACGACGAGCCGGCTTCCCGGCGCGGACGCCTTGGCGAGGGCTTGCAGCGTGGCCGCCGTCTCGGCGCGGGTCAGGTAGGGGACCACGCCCTCCCAGATCCAGGTGGTGGGCCGGTCGGTCCGGTGCCCCGCCGCGTCCAGGGAGTCGTCGAGCCTGTCGGCGGTGAAGTCGACGGGCACGAAGGCGATCTGCCCGGCGGGCGGGGAGAGAGCCGCGGCGCGCCGCCGCTTGTCCTGCTGGGAGCGGGGGTGGTCGACCTCGAAGACGGCGGTCCCGGCCAGCTCGGGCATGCGCCAGGCCCGTCCGTCCAGGCCGGCGCCGAGGATCACGACCTGCGGGTGGAGGCGCTCCCTGACGGCGTCGTCGACGGCCACCGTGCGGGGCGCCAGCCCCTCCGCCGTGGCCCGCAGGAACTCGTACTCCATCCGGGGCCCCCAGCCCTCGGGAGGCACGCCCGAGCGGGCCTGCTCCACCGCCGCCAGCTCGCCGGGCTCCAGCAGTGCCGACGCGGTGGGATCCGCGAACCGGTCCGGGGCCAGGCGGCCGTGCGCTACGGCCCGGGCCTGGCAGACGAGCACGGCGGTGCGGCTTCCTTCCCTCGTGTCCATGGCGGGTGTCCCTTCGTTCGCGGCCGCCTCGTCGCCCGGACGACCGCGGCGCGCCGTACCCTCGTGACGGTGCTGCTCGATCTCATCACGATCGTCGTGGACGACTACGACGAAGCCGTCGAATTCTTCACCGGCGCCCTCGGGTTCGACCTGGTCGAGGACTCGCCTTCGCTCACCAACGACGGGCGTCCCAAGCGGTGGGTGGTCGTCCGGCCGCCGGGCGCCCAGACCGGGATCCTGCTCGCCCGCGCGGACGGCTCCCGGCAGGCCGCCGTTGTCGGCGACCAGGTCGCCGGGCGGGTGGGGTTCTTCCTGCGGGTGGAGGACTTCGAGGCCGCCCGCGAGCGCATGACGGCCGCGGGCGTCGAGTTCGTCACGCCGCCCCGCTCCGAACCCTACGGACGCGTCGCCGTCTTCCTCGATATCGCCGGCAACCGCTGGGACCTGCTCGGTCCGGCCGAGGACCCGCCGGGCCCCTAGCGGCGGGAATCCCGGGTGCGGAGGGCCGACAGCTCCTCGTTCATCGCGCGCAGGAAGCGCAGGACGAGACGCAGCTCCTCCTCGCTGAACCCGCTCCGCGCCGCGTCGGTGCTCTCCGCCAGGGGACGGAAGTACTCGCGGCCCATGGCCATCGCCGACGGCTCGTACCGCAGATGGACGACCCGCCGGTCGGCGGGGTCGCGCGTCCGGGTGATGTGGCCGAGGCGTTCGAGGCGGTCGAGGCAGGCGGTGACCGCGCCGGAGGTGACGTTCAGCTCCTCGCGCAGCCGCCCCGGCGTCATCGGCCGGCCGGGGGAGCGCAGCGGCGCGTCCATGATCGCGACCAGGGCCTGGACGTCGGTGGGGTGCAGGCCGCTGGCGTGGGCGAACTCGTGCGCGATCCGGTTGAACTCGGCGTTCATCCGGCGCAGCTCGACGGCGAACGTCCGGAGGCCGGCGGGGCCCTCCGTCTCCTCCGCTCCCTCGGGCATGCGGACAGATTACATTAACTCAATCATTGAGATAGTTAATGATTGAGCTATTTGTGGGTAGGGCCGCCGCAGGTCGAACTCGCTGGAGGAACCGATGCGTACACCACCGCGCCCCGTCCGCTGGGCGATCCCGGCCGTGCTGCTCCTGGTCTGGCTGGCCGTCGGCGGCGCCTTCGGCCCGTACGCCGGGAAGCTCGGCGAGGTGTCCACCAACGACCAGGCCGCCTTCCTGCCGCGCAGCGCCGAGTCCACCCAGGTCCTGCGGGCCCAGCAGGCCTTCGCCGAGAAGGAGACCGTGCCCGCCATCGTCGTGTGGACGGCGAACGGCCGGGTCTCCGACGCCCAGCGGGACGCGGCGACCCGCGCGCTCGCCGGCCTGCGGGGCGCGCCCGGCACGCTCGGGGCGCCGTCGCCCGCCCTGCGCTCGGACGACGGCCGGGCGCTGGAGGGCGTCGTCCCCCTCAGACCCGACCTCGGCGACGAACTGCCGGCCGTGCTGGACGAGGTCCGGGCGGCGGCGAAGACCGTCCCCGGGACGAAGGCGCAGATCAGCGGGCCGGCCGCCACCCAGGCCGACCTGTCGGACGCGTTCGCCGGGATCGACGGGCTGCTGCTGGGCGTCGCGCTCGTCGCCGTCCTGCTCATCCTGCTGCTGGTGTACCGCAGCCTGCTGCTCCCGCTGGTGATCATCCTCGGGGCGGTGTTCGCGCTGGGCCTGGCGTGCGCGGTGGTCTACGCGCTCGCCAAGAACGACATCGTCAGAGTCGACGGCCAGGTCCAGGGCATCCTGTCGATCCTGGTCATCGGCGCCGCCACCGACTACGCGCTGCTGCTGGCGGCCCGCTTCCGGGAGGAGGCGGCGGCGGGCCGGGACCGCTTCGCCGCCGGCTGGGCGGCCGTGCGCGGATCGTTCGGCGCCATCGTCGCCAGCGGCGCCACCGTCGCGCTCGGACTGCTCGCGCTGCTGCTCAGCAACCTCACGAACAACCGGGCCCTCGGGCCCGTCGGCGCCATCGGCATCGCCTGCGCCGTCCTCAGCGCGCTCACGTTCCTCCCCGCGGTCCTCGTCGTGCTCGGACGGGTCGCGTTCTGGCCCGCCAAGCCCAGGCCCCCGGCCGAAGGCGCCCACGGGGGGAGGGGGCTGTGGGCCCGCGTCGCGCGCCTCGTCGACCTGCACCCGCGCCGCGTCGTCGCCGGGACGGGCATCGCCCTCATCGCCTGCGCCGCGTTCGCGCCGGGGCTGCGCGCCCACGGCGTCCCGCTGGACGAGACGTTCATCAACGACGCGCCCTCCGTCGCCGCGCAGCGCACGCTCTCCCAGCACTTCCCCGGCGGGTCCGGCCAGCCGGCGATCATCATCGCCGACGCGGCGCAGGCCAGGGCCGTGACCGACGCCGCCGCCCGCACCGAGGGCGTCGCGGACGCCGCGCCCGTCGGCGCGTCGGGCCGTCCCGGCGGGCCGCCGAAGATCGTGGACGGGCGGATCCGGATCGACGCGACGCTGAAGGCGGCCGCCGACAGCGACGCCGCGAAGGCCACCCTCAAGCGCCTGCGCGCCGCGGTGCACGGCGTCCCCGGGGCGGACGCGCTGGTCGGCGGCTACACCGCGCAGCAGTACGACACCCAGCAGACCGCGGCCCACGACCGGACCCTCATCATCCCGGTCGTCCTGGCGATCATCCTGGTCATCCTGGTGGTGCTGCTGCGCTCGCTGCCGCTGCCCGTCCTGCTCATCGCGACCGTCGCGCTGAACTACGTCGCCACGCTCGGCGTCGCGGCCCTGGTGTTCCGCCACCTGTTCGGCTTCACCGGCCTGGACGCCTCCGTGCCGCTCTACGGTTTCGTGTTCCTGGTCGCGCTCGGCGTCGACTACAACATCTTCCTGATGTCGCGGGTCCGGGAGGAGACGCGGCGCTGGGGCGTGCGGGAGGGCGTCCTGCGCGGCCTGACGGCGACCGGCGGCGTCATCACCTCGGCGGGGGTCGTGCTGGCCGCCACGTTCGCCGCCCTCGTCGTCATTCCGCTGTCCTTCCTGGCGCAGATCGCGTTCATCGTCGCGTTCGGCGTGCTGCTGGACACGCTCGTGGTCCGGTCCCTGCTGGTTCCGGCGCTCGTCCGTATGATCGGCCCCAAGGTGTGGTGGCCCGCCCGTTTCGACCACCATCCGCAGGACGCCGGAACGGCCGAGACCGTCCGGGCCGCCCGGGGAGACAGGTGACGAGGCGTGAGCAACACCTTCGAAGCCCTCGGGACGTCCGAGGGTGATCTGCACCTGTCCAACGGCGGGACGGACGTCTTCTTCGACGTGCTCACCCTTGCCGGGTGCGCCCTCGCGGAATCCGCCTGGGAGAGCAATCTCGTGCTGTACTTCGCGGACGGGCACCGCCTCGGCCGCGGTACGGACGGGTTCGATCTGAACGAGCTCCCGTGGACGGCGAACTGGCCGGCCGAGAAGGCGTTCCTGCTGCGCGTCCTCGACCTGGCGCTGACCCGGCACGGCTGGGACCTGCTCGCCTACCACCCTCCTTTCGCGCTCGACTACCTCGGCCGGTACCGCGCGATGGTGGACGGATGGCCCGCGCCCATCCCGGTGCGGACTCCGGCGCCACGACCCGACTGGACCGTCCCGCCGCCTCCCGACCACCTTGAGCGCTGCCCGAAGCACGCCCTCTACAACGGCATGCTGGGCTGCCGCCTCTGCGACCTGAGCCTTCAGCCCCTGCCCGAGTAGCGGCTGGGGAGTGCTCGGAGGAGGCCGCCCGTCGTTCCACGGGGCACCGGCGACGGGACCGCCTCAGGACTCGGAGAAGTCGTCCCGGGACAGCCCCTTCTCCGCCATCTTGTCCTCGAGCTCGGCGCCCAGTTCGGTGCGCACGTCAGGCCGCTTCCCGCGTTCCTGGCCGGGCTCCGCCTGGTCGGTGTCCTCGGTCTTCGGAGCGTTCTCCTCCGGCGTGGTCAACTCCGCCCCCTCGGTGTCGATCGAGTCGCCGGCTCCTCCGGCCACCGCATACGGCTACCCGGCCACATCCGGCTCTAACGACCCGGCCGCCCCGCCCTCCGCCCCGGGAGGCCGGGACGTGGCGCAGGTCACAGGGCGGCGCTGTCACGCGGAGCGGGGCGCCGGCATCTCCATGGTCGTCAGGACGCCGCGGGAACGATCCGCGCGGTGCGCACCTCAACACGCTGGGAGCAAAGGCATGGAACCCCGTCTGAACCTGATGACCAACGAGTTCGCCGCCAGGGTGGGCCGGCGGTTCGCCGCCGTCAGCGTGGCGATCGAGCAGTCGTCGCTGCCCCGGGACCTGCAGGAGCTGGTGATGCTGCGCGCCAGCCAGATCAACGGCTGCGGCTGGTGCGTGGACCTCCACACCAAGGAGGCCGCGGCCGCCGGGGAGAGCGCGGTCCGGCTGCACCTGGTCGCCGCCTGGCGCGAGTCGACCGTCTTCACCGAGGCCGAGCGGGCCGCGCTGGCGCTGGCCGAGGAGGGCACCCGGCTCGCCGACGCGCACCAGGGCGTCTCGGACGAGACGTGGGCCCGGGCCCGCGAGCACTACGACGACGACCAGCTCGCCGCGCTGGTCTACCTGGTGGCGATGATCAACGCGGCCAACCGGCTCGGCGTGATCGCGCGCAACCAGGGCGGCTCCTACGAGCCCGGCATGTTCGCCGCCCTGGCGGACTGACCGGCGCGCAAACGTCAGGGCCGGCCGCCACGATGGGGAGGACACCCGAAGAGGAGGACGGAATGTCGTATCCGAAAGAGCTCTTCCACGGAGACGAGGGCGAGGTCAGCGGCAGGATGCGGGAGGGCGGCTCCGCGCCCGACCTGCTGATCGGCACGCGCTCCGAGGTGCACTACCTGGCCACGGGCGCATCAACCGGCGGCCAGTACGGGCTCTACCGGTGGGACATGAGTGCCGAGCCAGGGCGCGGCGCGGGGGCGCACTTCCACAAGACGATGTCGGAGTCGTTCTTCGTCCTGTCCGGCACCGTCGCGCTCTACGACGGGGACCGCTGGGTCGACGCCTCGCCCGGCGACTTCCTGTTCGTCCCGCCGGGTGGGATCCACGCGTTCGACAATCCGCACGGGGCGGCCTCGATGCTGGTCCTGTTCGCCCCGGGGGCTCCGCGCGAGGCCTACTTCGAGGAGCTGGCGGAGATCGTGAAGAGCGGGCGGCGGCTCAGCGAGAAGGAGTGGGCCGACCTCTACCACCGTCACGACCAGTACATGGTCTGAGGTGGGGCCGGGAATCCGGGGGAATGGAGGGCGCGCGTAGGGCGACTCTTCCCTCCACTCTCAACGTATAGCGCACCGGGGGGCTTGCGGCAAGACCCGGGTCGTGCCGCAGAATCGTCCGCCGAGGCCGGAACCTGCGGAGACCGGGGGCGCAGCGCAGGGCCGTCGTCGTCGTGCCGGTGGCGCGGGGACGGCGGTCCGCCGGCGGCTCCCCGGCGGTCGCGGGAACCCGCCGCCACGACCAGCGATCACGACCCGGAGCCGATACGTGAATCCTCTGACCGCCAGCGTGTTCGACCTCCCCGAGCGCCTGTCCGCCAAGGCCGACCCGGCGCTGATCGAGCGTGACGAGCGGCATTTCGCGGCCGTCGCGCGGTGCCTCGACCAGACGATCTCCAACCTGTCCGACCGCCTCGAAGCCGAGCGCAGGGCGCCCGGGGGGATCGGCCAGGGCGCGATGGACCGGGACATGGAGATCCACCGGCTGACCGCCCGCCTGCGCACGCTGCGCCGATTCGGCCTCGACCTCTGCCTCGGGCACATGGCCGCCGCGGACGGTTCCGAGCCCGTGTACATCGGGCGGCTCGGGCTCACCGACGGCGAGGGCCGCCGGCTGCTGCTCGACTGGCGCTCGCCCGCGGCCGAACCGTTCTTCGGGGCGACCCACGCCGACCCGATGGGGCTGGCGAGCCGCCGCAGGTACCGCTGGACCCGCGGCCGGATCAGCGACTACTGGGACGAGGTGTTCACCGCCGAGGGGTTCGCGGGGCACGCGGCGCTGGACGACCAGTCCGCGTTCATCGCGAGCCTGGGGAGCGACCGCTCGGACCGGATGCGCGACGTGCTCGGCACCATCCAGGCCGACCAGGACGCGATCATCCGCGCGGGGTCCCGCGGCGCCCTCGTCGTCGACGGCGGACCGGGGACGGGCAAGACGGTCGTCGCCCTGCACCGCTCCGCCTACCTCCTCTACTCCGACCCCCGCCTCGGCCACCACCGCGGCGGGGTGCTGTTCGTCGGCCCGCACCAGCCCTACCTGGCCTACGTGTCCGACGTGCTCCCCAGCCTCGGGGAGGAGGGCGTGCAGATCTGCACCCTGCGCGACCTCGTCGCCGAGGGGCCCGGCGCGGCGGTCGAGACCGACCCGGAGGCGGCCCGCCTGAAGTCGTCCGCGGACATGGTGAAGGCGATCGAGAAGGCCGTCGCGTTCTACGAGAACCCGCCCACCGAGGGCATGGAGGTCAGCGCCCACTGGGGCGAGGTCTGGCTGAGCCCCGCCGACTGGGCCGAGGCGTTCCAGGCGCCGGAGCCCGGCACGCCGCACAACGAGGCGCGCGACCAGATCTGGGAGGAGCTGCTCACGATCCTCGCGGACAAGCACGAGGGGGTGGACGAGGGCGAAGGGGCGGCGTCGCCCGACATGCTCCGCAGGTCGCTCGGGCAGGACCGGGGGCTGCGCACCGCCTTCAACCGGGCGTGGCCGCTGATCGAGGCGGCCGACCTCGTCGGCGACCTGTGGTCGGTGCCCGCCTACCTGCGTTTGTGCGCTCCCTGGCTCGGCAGGGACGAGATCCGCAGGCTGCAGCGCGAGGACGCCCAGGCCTGGACGGTGTCGGACCTGCCGCTCCTGGACGCGGCGCGGCAGCGCCTCGGCGACCCGGGGGCCTCGCTGCGCAGGCGCCGCCGCGAGGCCGCCCTCGCCGCCGAGCGCGAGCACAGGGAGAGGGTCGTGGACGACCTCGCCGAGGTGGCCGACGACGAGTACGGGACGGGGCTCGTGACGATGCTGCGCGGCGAGGACTTCCATGACGCCCTCGTCGACGAGAGCGCGCTGGCCGTCGCCGACCCCGACCTGCTCGCCGGCCCGTTCGCGCACGTCGTCGTGGACGAGGCGCAGGAGCTGACCGACGCGGAGTGGCAGATGCTGCTGCTGCGCTGCCCGTCGCGGAGCTTCACCATCGTCGGGGACCGCGCGCAGGCCAGGCACGGGTTCACCGAGTCGTGGCGGGAACGGCTCGAACGGGTCGGGCTCGACCGGATCGAGCTGGCCTCCCTCGGCATCAACTACCGGACGCCGGAGGAGATCATGGCGGAGGCCGAGCCGGTCATCCGGGCCGCGCTCCCGGACGCCAACGTGCCGACCTCGATCCGCGCCACCGGCATCCCCGTCGTCCGGGGACCGGTCGCGGACCTGGACCGGGTCCTCGACGCCTGGCTCGACGCGAACGACGACGGGGTCGCCTGCGTCATCGGCGCCCCCGCGTTCAAGGGAAGGCCCCGCGTCCGGTCGCTGACCCCCGAACTGGCCAAGGGGCTGGAGTTCGACCTGGTCGTGCTCGTCGACCCGGACGGGTTCGGCGAGGGCATCGAAGGCGCGGTCGACCGCTATGTCGCGATGACCCGGGCGACGCGGGAGCTCGTCGTCCTCACGGGCTCCTGACACCGTCCGCGCGGACCCCCGGCCGGCCGGGCCCCGGAGGGTCAGTCGCCGACCTGGCTCGCCGGGCTCGGGCCGCCGAGCCCGGCGCGCAGCGCGCGCAGCCGGGAGGGCGGGGGGGCGCGCGGGGC
>NZ_JBEUPA010000173.1:0-16218 GCF_040492065.1 Actinomadura sp. NPDC000929
GGACGGCGGCCCTCTGCGGGACGGTCCAGCTCAGCGGGCGCGCGTGCGCGAACGCGATGGTCCGCACGTACCGGACCCGGCGCTCCCGGGCCCGGCCGCGCGTCGGCCCGCCGTCCCGCCGCGTCACCGTGCTGGTCTCGGTCGTCGCGGCCGTGGCCGCGGTCGGATACCTGGTGGCCGTGGACCGGGTGCTCGTGGCCCTGGCGCTCGGCGCGGTGGCGCTCGCGACGCCCCGCGCGCTCCGGCACCCCCGGCGCTCCGTCGCGTCGGGCACGGTGCTGGCCGCCGCGCTCGCGGTGCTCACCGTGGGCGGGTCGCTCACGGTCGTCCGGGACCGGGTCGCCCCCGGCGTTCCGCTGTTGCGCGAGGTCGACCTGGCCGGGGAGCGCCTGCCGATCCTGGTGACTCCGCAGCGTCCCGGGTGGAATCTCGTCCACACCGGCGACCGCCCGGTCTCGGTGGGGACGTCCCGCGGCCCGGCGGGCGCCACGGCGCGCATGCCGGGCGCGCCGGGTACGTGGCGGCAGGTGTGGCTCCCGCCCGGCCGCAGCCGGATCCGCCTGGCGGCCGGCGGCCGGACGGCCTCCCTCGCGGTCGACACCGGGCAGGGCCCGGCCGCGTCGCCGCGACTGCGCACGGACGGCCCGGAATGCGCGAGCGCCGCCCTCGGCGTCCTCGTCGCGGGCGGCGACACGGCCGTGCCGTGCCCCGCCGACCGGCTCGACGCCGCCGACGCCGCGGCCCTCCGCGCGACGGTCGGGTTCCTCGCCGGCCGCGGCGTGCGTTCCGTCCACCTGGTCGGGGACGGGTCGCCCCGGTCGCGGGCCGCGGCGCTGGTCGTCCGGGAGGCGAGCGCGCGGGCCGGACTGACGGTCACGGCCGCGGGCGCGGACCGTCCGGTCATCCTCGTCCCGGGCTGGTCGAGCGCGGACGCGGTCCTCCGCCGGATGGCGCGGGGAACCCTGCGCGGCCAGGGCGCCTACCTGGCGCCCTGGCTGCTCAGCGCGCCGCTGCTGGCCATCCCGGCCGCCCAGATGCTCCCGCTGCGCTTCTCTCCGCGCGACCCGGACCCGCTCCGCTACGCCGCCGAGCTGAGGGCCCGCTTCCCGGACGAGACGCCCACCGCCGCCGGCTACCGGGCCTGGCGCGGCCCCGAGGGAACGGAGGGCCCGCCCCGCCTGTACGCGGCCTCCCTCGTCACGTTCATGCCGTCGAGAGCCCCCGCGCAACACGCGCACACCGGCACCAGCTGGCTCCCCGGCGGCACCATCACCGTCGCCACCGGCCCCCTGACCTAGCTAGTGGGCGTGCGGGCCCCCGGTCATCCGCGGCTTGCCCGGCGGTACCAGCCAGAGGGACACGACGGCGGCGGCCGCCGCGGCGACGGCGAACACGGTGAACGCGGTGGTGAAGCCGTCGATGGAAGGGACGTCCGCGAGGCCCGCCGCGGCGACGGTGGACGCCACCGCCACGCCGATCGCCGCGCCCAGTTCGTGGAAGGTGTTGACCACGCCGGAGGCGAGGCCGGCCTCCGAGTGCTCGACGTGGGCCAGGGCGGAGGCGCTCGCCGCGACGAACACCGGCCCCACGCCCGCGGCCGCGATCACCAGGCCCGGGAGCAGCTCCAGGCCGACTCCGCCGTCCACCGGCAGGCCGGTCAGCAGGCCGGCGCCGGCGGCGACCAGGGCCAGGCCCGCCGCGGCGACCGGACGAGTGCCGGCGGAACCCACGAGCCGTCCGCCGACATGCGCTCCGACGCCGGTCCCGAGCGCGGCGGGCAGGAACAGCAGGCCCGTCTCCAGAGCGCTGATGCCGCGCGCGTGCTGCAGGTACTGGGATCCGAGGAAGAACAGGGAGATGAGCAGCCCGGAGGCGACGAGCATGAGGAAGGCTCCGGCGGCCACGGGACGGCGGGCCAGCATGGTCACGTGCATCAGCGGGGTCCTCGCCGCGCGCTCGATCCAGCCGAAGGCGCCGTACAGCAGGACGGCGGCGGCCAGCGGGACGAGGGTGCCGGAGCCGGACCAGCCGTCGTCGCCGGCGTTGGTCATCCCGTAGATGAACGCGGCCGTCGCGGCGGTGACCGTGCCGGCGCCGAGCAGGTCGAGCCGCTGCCCGGAGGGCCGGCCGGAGCGGCCGCGCACCACCGCCGGCAGCGTGCCCAGCAGGGCGAGTCCGACGGGGACGTTGACGAAGAACACCCAGCGCCAGCCGGGGCCGGCGGTGAGGACGCCGCCCAGCAGCACGCCCGCGGCGAAGCCGGCTCCTCCGAGCGCACCCCAGATGCCGAAGGCCTTGTGGCGTTCGGGGCCGTGGAAGGTCGTGGCGACGGTGGACAGCGCCGCCGGGGACAGCAGCGCCGCGCCGACGCCCTGCGCGATCCGGCCGCCGAGCAGCAGCGTCCCGCTCTGGGCGAGGCCGGTGGCGAGGGAGGCGGCGGTGAAGACGGACAGGCCGGCCAGCATCATGCGCCGGGCGCCGAAGGCGTCGGCGAGCCGTCCGCCGAGCAGCATCAGGCCTCCGAAGAACAGCGTGTAGGCCGTGACCGCCCACGTCAGGCCGGTGCGGGTGAGCTCCAGGTCGGCGCCGATGTCGGGGAGCGCCACGTTCACCACCGTGACGTCCAGGATCAGCATGAACTGCGCCACGCTGATCAGCGCGAGCGCCGTCCAGCGGCGCGGATCCGGTGGCGCCGCGGTGTGGTCGCGGGTGGACGAACCGTGAGCCATGAGGGGCCTCCCAGCCCGGCGGACACCGGGGCGTCGCCGATAAACCGAACAGTAGTGTTCGGGTTAACGTATACCGGCGCGGGGCATAAAGTGAACAGCGGCGTTCGACTTGACGTAGGGTGTCGGCCATGGGAGGCAGGACGGGCGGCCGAGCGAAGGCGGAACCGGAGACCGGCGGACGCCGCCGCGCGGACGCCGAACGCAACAGCGCCGCCATCATCACGGCCGCGACGGACCTGTTCGCCCGCGAGCCGGACGCGAGCATGACCGACATCGCCCGCGCCGCCGGCGTCGGCCGGGTCACCCTCTACGCGCACTACCCGTCCAGGGAGGACGTCATCCGGGCCGTCCTCCGGCGGGCGATCGACCAGAGCACGGAGACCGTCGAGGGCGCGCGGAGCACCGGGTCGCCCGCCGACGCCTTCGCCCACCTCATCCGCACGACCTGGCCGCTCATCGGCCGTTTCGGCCGCCTGTACAACGCCGCGCGCCGGACACTCCCGGCCGAGGAGGTCCGGCGACTGCACGACCCGCCGATGGCGCACGTCCGGGAGCTGATCGTCCAGGGCAGGGACGCCGGGGACTTCCGCACCGACCTGCCCGTGGAATGGCTCGTCAGCACCGTCTACGCGCTGCTGCACGCCGCGATGGAAGAGGTCTCCGCGCAGCGCTTCGACCAGGTCGAGGCCGGCGAGGCCCTCGTGCGGACCCTGCTGGGCGCCCTGCGCGCCGACCCGGGGGACGCCGCCGGCAGGTAGTCAGACGCGGATGAAGTCGTAGGTGAGCGTGTTCACCTTGGCGCCGTGGCCTATCGCCGCCCAGTCGTCCCCGAGCCCTTGCAGCCAGCCGGGGAAGCGGCCGAGGCGACGGCCCGTGGCCGCGTCGTAGACGAGGACGAACGGGTGGTCGCCCTCGGCTCCGCTGACGGCGACGCGCCGCTGCGTGACGGCGGTCTCCCAGCTGGCGGACGTCCCCGGCAGGCCGGGATCGGGGGCCTTCCACAGGACGCGGCCGGTGGCGAAGTCCAGCAGCGAGAGGGCGCCGGCGTCCGCGTGCTCGCGGACCAGGAGCGCGCGCCCGTCGCCGTCGATCGGGACGCCCGGGGCCTCGCCGCGCCAGACCGTCCGTCCCGAGGCGAGATCGAAGACCTGCGGCCTGCCGGTGTCGGTGGACGCGGCGATCCGGCGCCCCTCGCCGATCAGGTCGAGGCCGGTGCTGGACGGCGCGAGCCGCTTCCCGCACTCGCCGCCCGCGTCGCGACCCGCGTAGACCTTCCTCGTCCATGCGCGGTGAGCGGTCGCCGCGTCGGTCGCCGAGACGGTGACCGTGCAGTTCTCGTCGCCGGACGGCGGGTCGTGGTCCGTGCTGATCAGCGTCCGTCCGACCACCACCGAGTACCAGCCGCTCCCGTCGGCATTCTTCCCTCCCGGCGGGGGCAGGGGCCGGTCGTCGCCGCGGCGGGAGGCGAAGATCTGATCGGTGTCCGGGACGAGCGGCCGCCGCACCCCGACCGCCGTGTCGGCCAACCGGACGTCGTCGCTCCCGAGCCTCCAGCGGACCTTCCCGGTGCGCAGATCCCTCCGGGTGATCTCGCAGTCGGCCCCCTCGCGGCAGGCGGTGGTGAGGACGGCGTCCCGCGTGACCCGCGCCTTCGTGACCGGGCCGTCCTGCCAGAGCGTTCCGCCGCTCGCCGGGTCGATGACGCTGAACCGGACCAGGTCGTCCGTGGAGGTCTTCCGCCGCTGGACGATCAGGTCGCCTGCCACGTCGACCTCGTCGTCCTCGCCGGAGGGCACCCGCCACAGCTCCCGGCCGGACCCGGGGTCGACGCCGAGCACCGCCCGGTCGTTGGCGATCACCGCGACCCGCCCGACGACCGCCGTGGTGTTCTCGCCGGTCGGCACGGACAGCGACCAGGCCGCGGGCGGGCCCTCGCGCGACGGAAGGTCCGGCGAGGCACTGGAGCAGCCGGCCCCCGCCGCGGACACCAGGAGCACGAGAGCGGCACCGAGCCGGGAGCGGATCATCCCGACATCATCCCGGCCCGGCCCTCCGCCCGCCATCGGCCCCCGGATCTTCTTGCGGCCGAGTATTGAACGTGTTCAAATGAGTGGGGCTCGTGTCGCGAGGCGGGGGAGAGCAGATGAGAATCGTGATGCCCGGCGGGACCGGGCAGGTGGGCGCGGTCCTGAACCGTGCGCTGTCCGCCGCCGGCCATGACGTCGTGGTCCTGACCAGGCGCCCGGCGCACGCCCACGAGGTCGGCTGGGACGGCGAGACGCTCGGCCCCTGGACCGAGGCGATCGACGGTAGCGACGTCGTGATCAACCTCGCCGGGCGCAGCGTGAGCTGCCGTTACACGCCGGCCACCCTTCAGGCGATGATGGATTCACGGGTGCGCTCCACCCGGGTGGTCGGCGCGGCGATCGCCGGGGCCGCGAAGCCTCCCTCGGTCTGGCTCCAGATGAGCACCGCCACCGTCTACGCCCACCGCTTCGACGCGCCCAACGACGAGGCGACCGGGGTGATCGGCGGCACCGAGCCCGGCGTCCCCGGCTACTGGGCCTACAGCGTGAGGATCGCCAAGGAGTGGGAGCGGGCGCAGCGCCAGGCCGAGACGCCGTCCACCCGCAAGGTCGCCCTGCGTACCGCCATGGTGATGAGCCCCGATCGCGGCGGGGTCTTCGACTACCTGCTCTGGCTGGCCAGGCTCGGCCTCGGCGGCCCGGTCGCGGGCGGCGCGCAGTACGTGTCCTGGATCCACGACCGGGATTTCGTCCGCGCGGTGGAGTTCCTGATCGCCAGGGACGACATCGCCGGCCCGGTGAACCTCGCCGCCCCCGGCCCCCTGCCGCAGCGCTCCCTGATGCGGACACTGCGCACCGCGTGGGGCGTCCCGGTAGGCCTGCCCGCAACGAAATGGATGGCCGAACTAGGAGCGCTCGCCCTGCGCACGGACACCGAACTCCTCCTGAAAAGCCGCCGCGTAGTCCCCGGCCGCCTCCTCGAATCAGGCTTCACCTTCGACCACCCCCACTGGCGAACAGCCGCCGAAGACCTAGTGCAACGCGTACGCGACTCGCGGTAACCGCCGCCCTCCGTCGCGTCCCGACTCTTGAACTCCCCTCCCACTCAAGGGACGGTGTTCGGGATGAGAAATCTTCCCAAGGCATCAAGGATGATGTTCTTGCTACTGGGTGCTGTGAGCGCCGCTTGTACCAGGGAGGGGCGCTTGGCGTAGTCGGCTTCCTTGAGAGTCGCGGGCAGCCCTGTCCACCCCGGTAGGACGGCGAGGTCGGCCGCGAGGCGTTCCAGGCGATCGGGAGAAGCGCCGCGATCACGCATCCATTGGAAGTTGATCGACAACGTCGACTTGTCGGCCCCCGTGTAGATGCTCCAAACGGCGGCTTCGTCGTTGCCCATGTGGAACCAGGCCGTGGCCGAGGGGTGCGCGCCTTCACCGAAGTAGTACCCGGTGAAGGCCGGATGGGTTTCGGCGTGCCGATATACGGCCAGGAGAGTGTCCGCGACCTCGGGCGTGCAGTAATCATTGATGCTTTCGAGCAAACTGTTCTCGTCCCAGAGGCTGCGTCCGCGCACCAGCACCGTGCGAGTGGTGACCGGCACATCGCCTAGGTCGTCGGCGTCCTCGGGAGGCTGGCTGTAGTCGGGAGCCGAAGTGGCCGGTCCCAAGGCCCGCAGGATTCCCGCTGCGATTCTCTCCAGCCAGTCGATGACGTCGTCCGCGGAGTCCGCCGTGATGGCGGCGCGTCCGCTTCGGGTTTCCGGATCGCGGTCGGCGGTATGGGCGATGGCGTTACGCCGATATGCGATCTCCCGCAGTCTGGTGCGCACGACGTCAGCGGTGATCGGTTCGGCGTCCGGCTGGTCGTTGAGGATTTTCGCCACCCGTGGCCAGAGGTTCACGGTGCTGACGTAGCCCAGACCTTCCTTGATCTTTTCAGGGTTCTGGAAGGTCATGAACCCGAAGAACTGCTCCAGGTGGGGCCGGATCGCCTCGGTGAGCGGCTGCTGGTGGTGTTGGACACTATCGAACAGGTCGATGCCGATGGTCAGCTTGCTGAACTTGGGCGGCCGGGTCATACCCGGCTGAGCGAGAACGACCGCTCGGGCCACAATCTCTCCTGTCACCCAGTGGTCGAGCGCCGCGACCGCCTGTACCCATGCGGCGCGGTACAGATCGTCGACGTCGAATGCGCCGACCTTCAGTTGCGTGAGCCGACGTCCGCCTTCGACCAGTTGGCGGGCGTAGTTGAGATTCTGCTGGAACTCCAGGAAGGCCTCGGTGGCCTCGGGAACTTGCACTTCGTCCTCGGCTTCACGGTTGGGGGGTGACCAACGGGGAGAAGATGGCGCCGTTTGACAGGGTAGGGGATTTGTCATGCGAGCATTCCGAAAGAAGCCATGGCGGGCCCCTTCTTCAGTGAGTACGAGCCGTCAGTGAAGAAGCCGTGGAGATACCTGAGGTCAGGGATGTTCGGGGGTGGGTGCCGGCGGCAGGGTTGGGGCGTTCGTTCCGGACGGCGCCCTTGAGGCGTTCTGCCGGGCGGGCGGACTTCAGGGGGAGTCCGTTGTGATCGGCGGCGGCCGGGCGGGCGGGTGTGGGAACCCGGTCTTTCTCGTGGCGAGGCTCCCCTGCGCATGTGAGGGGGCCACAGTTGGGCAGGACCGCTTCCACGACGCCGTTCGTACTGTTCGGGCCGATGGTCCGGCGGGTCGACCGGACGAGCGTCACCGTCGTCGTCGGCGTGCGGGAACGCTGCCAGGCGACGCTCAAGGTGTTCCCGGTCGGGGACGGGCCGGAGTACCCGAGGGGCGCGCCGGAGATGTCGGCCGCGGCGCCGACGGTCCGGTTAGGAGAGTCCCTCCACGTCGTGGCGGTGACGGTGCAGGGCACCCTGGCCGGGGGGCGGCTGTACGGCTACGACCTCGACTTCGGCGGCGACCGGGGGAGCCTGTTCGCCGCGGGCGTCGTGCACGCCGACCCGGCCGAGGCGGCGCGGGCGCTCACCTACCCGGACGGTCCCGGTTACCCGACCTTCCCGACGCCGCCGGACGATCCGAACGACCTGCGCGTCTTCCACGGGTCGTGCCGCAAGCCCCACGGCGAGGGGTACGACCTGCTGCCGTCGCTCGACCACGTCGTGCGCGTGAACGTCGGGGACCCGCGCCTGCGGCCCCAGCAGATGATCATGACCGGGGACCAGATCTACGCCGACGACGTGGCGGACCCGCTGCTGGTGATGATCCAGCAGGTCACCGCGCGGCTGGGGATGACCGCCGAGACCATGCCGGCGGACGGCGGCCCGGCCGACACGGCGCTGCGTCCCGGGCTGCGCGCCGACGTGGTGCACGGGCAGGCGCACTTCACCTCCGGCCACTGCGACAGCCACCTGATGTCGTTCCGCGAGTACGCCGGGATGTACCTGCTGGTCTGGTCGGACGTGCTCTGGGACGAGACCGTCCCGCGGTTCGAGGACGTCTTCCCCGAGGACACCGCGGTCCTGAAGGACCCGGCGCGGCGCAGGCCCGGCGAGGACGTCCACAGCCTGATCGTGCGGGGGCTGCCGTACCGGCCGTTCAAGCACCAGAAGGCGATCGCCGAACGGTTCGTCCGGTGGCGGGAGGCCGCGCCGCGGCTGGAGGAGTTCCGCGAGGGGCTCGGCCTGGTCCGCCGGGCGCTGGCCCACACCCCGACGTACATGATCTTCGATGACCACGACGTCTCCGACGACTGGAACATCGGCACCGACTGGATCACCAGGGCCGTCATCGCCGACGGGCTCGGCCGGCGGATGGTGCGCAACGCGCTGGCCGCCTACTCGGTGTTCCAGGGGTGGGGCAACACGCCCGACCGGTTCGCGGACGGGCGGCCGGGCCGGGCGGTGCTCGGGGCCCTGGAGCGGTGGCTGGCCGCGCCCGGCGCCGCGGACGACGCGGCGCTGCGCACCGCCCTCGGGCTGCCCCTGGAGCTGAAGTACGGCGTCCAGGTGAAGCCGCCCGCGGCGGACATGCTGGCGTACCACTACACGATCACGTGGCCGCGGTACCAGCTCGTCGTCCTGGACACCCGGACCTGGCGCCGGTACTTCGGCCAGCGGGGCGTGCTGCTGTACGACGACGGCCCGATGGAGGCGATGCTGGCCGCGGAGCCGCCGCTCGGCGACGACGCGGTGACGATCGTGGCGCAGCCGACCGCGTTCCTCGGGGTGCCGGTCGTCGAGCAGATCGTGCAGCCGCTCGCCAAGGCCGTCGGCGGCCGGTACGAGGCCGACGCGGAGGACGCCTGGTTCCACGACGACGCGTCGATGCACAAGACGATCGGCCGGCTCTGCGCCGCGGCGCCGCCCGGCGAGGACGGGGTGCGGCGGCGCCGCCTCGTCCTGCTCGGAGGGGACGTCCACTACGGCTTCGCGGAGCGGACGCGGTTCTCGGCGGTGCTCCCGTACGCCTGCGGCCCCGACCGGAGCAAGCCGTTCGAGGGGGAGAACCGGACCGAGGCGGTGCTGGCCACGTTCGTGGCGAGCGCGCTGCGCAACCAGGACTTCAAGACCACGCTGCTCAACTGGACGGGGTTCGAGGTCGGCGACGACGTCCCGCACCTCCACTACGTCGGCTGGGCCGCCGAGGACCGCGGCGGGGCGCGCCGGCAGGTGGGCGTCGAGGTGCCGCTGACGGGCGGCGACCCGGTCGGCTGGTCGGTGCAGGGCAAGCCGTCGGTGGGGGAGCTGACCCCGGGACGGATGCTGACCGTCAAGCCCGAATGGCGGCTGGCCTCCCGGTTCGTCCGGCACGTGGAGGACGATCCGCGGCGGCCCACCGGGACGCCGGTCCCGGTGGGCGACCCGATCGGCAGGACCGGGCCGGAGGCGCTGGCCGAGTACCTGGCGGCGTCCCGCGACTTCGACGGCTACCTCGGCGACTGGGGCAGCGGCAAGGAGATCGTCGGCTACTGCAACCTCGGGGAGCTGCGCTTCTCGTGGGGGGACGGGGAGGCCAAGAAGGCCACGCAGATCCTCTGGTGGCATCTCGACGACCGGCCGGAGCCGGGCCCGCTGACGACGTTCGAGGTCGGCATGGAGTTCGGTCCGTCCCTCACCGAGGACATCCCCTACGGCTTCGTGCTGCGGGAGTACGACCACGACGCGCGCGGCGGCGACGAGGCCGTCTACGACGGGCTGCGCCGCCCCGCCTCCGTCTCCGCCGGGACGGCCGTGGAGCGGCTGCAGAAGGACCTGGCCGAACTCGGCTTCGGGGCCCCGCCGCCCCGCTACGGGACCTACGACACCGACACCGTCCGCATGGTGCGGGAGTTCCAGACCTACGCGCGGCGCGCCCGCGCGGCCCGCGACACGGGCGTCGCCGCCGCCCGCTACTCCGACCGCCTGGAGCCGGTGGACGTGCCGGACGCCGACCGGTACGTCGGCCCGGCGAGCGGGGTCGCCGACCTGCCCACCCAGCTCGCGATCGCGAGGTGGAAGCGGAACCGGTGGCGCTGCCCGGTGGTGGTCGAGGGCTGGCGGACGGCCGGGACGACCCTGGTCGAGCTGGTCGACGCCAACGTGTGGGGGGCGGGGCAGGCCTCGGCGTCCACCACCCTGTTCGCGCGGGACGTCGCCGGCGCCGCCGTCGGCCCGGCGCCGCCCGGCCATCCGGAGCTGACGCCGCTCGGCGCGGTCGCCGTCGACCCGTCCTATCCGGAGGGGGCGGGGCCGGTGGCGCCGGGACGTTCGGAGCTGCTGCCCGAGCACCTGCTGCCGCGGCTGCCGGACGGGCCGTCCGGGCCGACGCTGCCGCAGCTCGTCGCCGGCCGGTCCGACGAGCACGTGGCGAAGCAGCTGTCGACGTTCAAGGTGCTGCGGGGCGTCGCCGAGGCGACGGCCGGGGCCTGGTTCGACGCCGTCACCGCCAACGACGCCGCGCTGCTGCGCCTCGGGCCGTTCGGCTGGGCGGGCGACGGACCGTTCCCGCCCACCACGACCGTGCGGCAGCAGCGGGAGTGGTCGGGGGAGCTGTGGGCCTACCTGGCCTTCCTGCGCGCCACCGACCGCGACGCCTTCGACGCGCTGACGGGCGGCGGCGGGCTCGTCCCGCTGCCCGGCTGGGGGGCCGACGGCGCCGGGCTGCTCGACACGGGGCTGCGGGTGCCGAGGTCGCGCCCGACGCTCACCGGGGAGAACGGCAGGCCGGGCGCGCCGCTGACCCACGCGTTCACGCTGGGCGTGTTCCGCGACTGGCACTGGATCCACCGGTTCGTCACCGCGACCCGGACGGACGCCGCGGTCCGCCGCGGTTTCTGGAAGGCGGCCCGGCAGCGGCTGCACGACCTGCTCGCCGCGCCGTGGGACGGCCCGGCGGCGCCCTCGACCGTGCAGTACGTGCGCGGCGCCGACGGCAACCCGCGCCCGGCGCGGGTGGGGGACCTGTTCACCTCCGAGCGGGCGGCGGGGATGCTCGGCTGCGCGCACCTGCTCGACCCCGGGTTCGTCCTGTCGGCGGCCGACCCGGGCGCGGCCGAGCCGCCCGAGAGCCGGTTCGCGGGACGGGCCGCGACGCCCCTGCACCAGGTGCTGGAGGCCGCGAAGGCGACCGGCCCGGACTTCTCCGGTCCGGCCCACGACTGGACCGACGACCACGAGACCGCGCTGATCGCCGCGCTGGCACGCGCGACGGCGGCGCGCGCCGCACTCGCGGCACCGGTCGATTCGGTGCGGAACTGGCCCTCCTGGCCCACCGGAACCCCCTACACCCTGCCGATCGAAGCACTGCCTCCCGCCGAGCGGAACCTGTCCGGACTGCGCCGCTCCCTGCGCCTGGACACCGACGATCTGCCCAGGAGGCAGCCGTGACGGACAAGACGGACCCGGCAGCGGACAGCGCCACGGCGGTGTCCGGGGACCCCGAGCGCGGCGTCCTCGCCCAGATCCTCACCGAGTTCGCCCTCTTCGTGGAGCCGGCGCGGTCGGCGGCCGACCCGTGGCGGCGCAACCATCTGCTGCGCGCGCTGGGCTGGGACCTGGGCCCGCTGATCGGCTACGACTCGCAGGCCTTCCAGGAGTGGGCGGACGGGATCGACCGCGCGGTCAAGGACATGGCCGAGGCCGCCGCCGAACTGCCGCGCGACTCGCTCGGCGGGCTGATCAAGGCGTTCCAGAAGCTCGGCGAGGCCGCCGGGCCGCTGAAGGCCCTGCCGCCCAAGGTCGGCGGCGAGGTGCCGGACGCGCTGTTCGACGCCATGCTCGGGGACCTGCTGAACCATCTCCCGGCCGCCTACCTCGCGCGCCGCGCCCGCTGGACGCTGCCGGCCGCCGTGCTGCTGGGGATCGTGACCCCGGCGGCGGACCAGGCCGAGCCCGGTCCGCCGATGCCGCCCGGGGACAACCCGATCCGGCTGCCGCGGCGCCGGACCGAGGTCCACCCGGACCGGCTGATCGACCTGCTGTCCGATCCCGGCGCGTACTTCCGGGCGCTGTACGTGCCGGACGGACTGGACACGCCGGAGGCGGTCGACCGGGCCGCGGCCCGCATCCTCCCCAGGGCGGCGGAGCTGCTGCGCGGTCTCGGCCTGGACGCCGCCTGCGGCGTCCGGCCCGGCGTCGGCCCCGACCTCGGGCCGGACGGCGCGCGGCTCGCCGGGCACCTGCTGTCGGTGCGCGCCCGGATCCCGGACGCGGACGGCGGGGACGAGGTGGAGCTCGGGGCGAGCTTCGGCCTCGGCCTCATCGACGGAAGGCCGGCCCTGGTCGTCGTCCCGCGGCTGGCGGCGCACGTGGCGGGCCGGGCCGGCGGCTGGAACGTCAGCGGCGACCTGGAGGTGTCCGCCGAAGCGTTCGCGTTCGGTCCGGGCGGTGTCACGGTGGCGGGCGCGGACCCGGCGGTGCGGGTCGCGGCGGAGGTGGCGCGGATCTCGGCGCCCGACGGCCCGGCCTGGGTGGTGGGCGCGCCCGACGGCGTGCACCTGGCGGTCGGCGAGCTGGTGCTCGCCCTGCGCGCCGCGCTCGGCGCCGGGCGCGACGACATCGAGGTCGGCGTGCGGGCCGGCCGGGCGGAGGTCGTGCTCGCGGGCGGCGACGGCGACGGCTTCGTCAAGCGGGTCCTGCCGCACGAGAAGGTGTCGATCCCGTTCGAGCTCGGGGTGGCGTGGTCGCACCGCGCCGGCCTGCACCTCACCGGGGCCGCCGGCCTGGTCGCGGAGTTCCCGGTGCACGGCACCGTGCTCGGGGTGAGCCCGGAGCTCGTCCGGATCGGCGTCGACGCGTCCCTCGCGGACGAGGCGGTCTCCGCGTGGGCGACCGCCACCGTCTCGGTGCGGCTGGGCCGGCTAACCGCGGTGGTCGAGGACGTCGGCGTCGCCGCCGACCTCACCTTCCCCGCCGACGGCGGCAACCTCGGCCGGGCGAACCTGGCGCCGCGCTTCAAGGCGCCGTCCGGCCTCGGGCTCCACCTGCTGCTCGGCGTGGTGGACGGCGGCGGCTACCTGTCCATCGACGAGCCGCGCGGCATGTACTCGGGCGCGTTCCAGTTCGGGATGGCGAGCAGCATCGCGCCCGGTTCGAGCGGGTTCCGCCTCCAGGCGGTCGCCGTCCTCAACACGAAGACCGCGGACGGGAGGCCGCTCACCGGGCGGGACGGGGGCGAGAGCTACTCGCTGCTGGTGTCCGGGTCGTTCCAGTGGCGCCCCGGCCTGGTGCTGCCGGCCGGCATCACCCTCACCGGGCTCGGCGCCGTCCTCGGCCTCAACCGCCGCGCCAACCTGGAGGAGCTGCGCAACGCGACCCGCTCGCGGAGCCTGGACGCGGTGCTGTTCCCGGCGGATCCGGTGGGCAACGCCCCGGCGGTCGTCGCCACGCTCGGGCGGATGTTCCCGCCCGACCCGACGGGCACCCTCGTCGGGATCATGGCCCGGCTGGAGTGGCTGGCCGGCGTCGTCCGCGCCGACCTCGGCATCATGATCGAGTTCCCGGAGCCGATCCGGCTGATCGTGCTGGGCCGGCTGCTGATCAACTTCCAGGAGGGGGGGAAGTTCCAGCTCGACGTGGTCGGCACGCTGGACCCCGACGCGGGGGAGGTGTCCCTCGACGGCAGCCTCGTCGACTCCAAGCTGTTCGGCCGCCCGGTCAGCGGCGACATGGCGCTGCGGCTGCGGTGGAGGGGCGAGAAGAACTTCGCCGTGTCCATCGGCGGCTTCCACCCGGCCTTTCCCCCGCCCGTGGGCTTCCCGGAGCTGAAGCGCTTCTCGATCAACTTCAACAAGAGCAACGACCTGCTGCGCGTCGAGGCGTATCTCGCCGTCACGAGCAACAGCGTCCAGTTCGGCGGGGCGCTCAACCTGCACTTCGAGTTCTGGGAACTGCGCGTCGACGGCCGCGCCTGGCTGGACGCGGCCATCCAGTTCAAGCCGTTCTGGGTGACGGCCGAGCTCGGCGCGACCGTGTCGGTGAAGTGGGGCGACCGGACCCTGCTCGCCCTCACCCTCCTCATCGGGATCAGCGGTCCCGGCCCCTGGCGGGCGCACGGCGAGGTCAGCGTCCACCTCCTCTGCTGGGAGATCAGCAAGCGCTTCGACAAGGAGCTCGGCGACCCGGCCGAGAAGGAGCGGGAGGCGTTCGTCGACGCGGCCCTCCTCCTGCTGGAGACGCTCAAGCAGCCGGCGACCTGGGACGTCACGACCCCGGACACCGGCGGGGAGATGGCCGCGCTCACCGCTCCCGAGACGACCGCGGGGCAGATCGCGATGCACCCGGGCACCGTCCTCGGCGTCCGGCAGAACCTGCTGCCGCTCGGCGTGGACCTGGACCGCATCGGCACCAGCCGCGTCCAGGGCGCCCGCCGCTTCGACGTCACCTCGTTCACCCTCGGCGGGGAGCCCGGCGACCTCGGCGACCCGATCCACGACTACTACGCGCCGGGCCAGTTCTTCGACCTGACGATGCCGGAGATGGTCGAGCGGCCGCAGTCCGAGCGCCGCGAGGCGGGCCGCAGGCTCGTGGCCCGGCCCGGGACGGCCCTCCCGGACGCCGCGCTGACCGTGTTCGCCGCGGCGGGCGGCGACGAGTCCTACGACCGGATCGTCATCGACGACCCGGACGCGGCGGGCCGTCCCCTGCCCGAGGCCGCCGCCCTCCGCGACGGCGCCGGGCGCTCCGCGGCGCGCGACGGCGCCCTGCTCGCCGCGCTCGCCGGGAACGGTCCCGCCGCGAACGCCCGGACGCGGAGCACCGGTTCCGCCCGCTTCGCCGCGCGGCCGCTCGCCGCCCGGATCGACCACTCGGAGGTGTCCTGACATGGCGGCCGGACTGCGCTTCCTGCCCTGGGTCCGCGACGGCCTGGCCCGCGCCGTCACCGGGACCGACCCGCGGACCGGGCCCCTGCCGCGCGTGCGCGGCGAGATCCCGCTGCGCGTGGAGTTCACCGCCGACGACGGGCGGGTGGTCCCCGCCGCCACCACCGCGGTGATCCACGGCCCCGGCGACGTCACCGGCCTGGACGACCGCCAGATCATCCGGAGCTTCCCGGCGCCCGGCACCGACGGCGCGGAGGACACCCTGTTCGCCGCGGTGGAGTTCGACCGTCCCGACCTGCCCTGGGCGTTCACCCCCGCCGAGGCCGACGGCCAGGGGCGGCTCCGCCCCTGGCTGGTCCTGGTGGCCGTCCCGGCGGCGGACGCGGAGCTCGCCGCGCCCGCCGGGGCGCTGCCGACCCTCACCTGCGAGGTCGGCGAGCTGCCGCCGCTGGGGGAGTCGTGGGCGTGGGCGCACGCCCAGGTGCTGGTCACCGGGGACGGCGACGATGTCGAGGACGTCCTGCGCGACCACCCCGAGCGCACGCTGTCGCGGCTCGTCTGCCCCCGCCGGCTCCGCGCGGGCACGCGCTACCACGCAGCGGTGGTCCCCGCCTTCGAGGCGGGGCGGCTGGCCGGCACGGGCGGGCGGGCTCCGCAGGCCGGGGAGCTGGCGCCCGCCTGGGGACCGGGGTCCCCGAAGCCCGACCCGGGGGACGTCGTCGTCCTGCCCGCCTACCACCACTGGTCGTTCACGACCGGCCCGGACGGCGACTTCGAGTCCCTGGTCCGCAGGCTGCGCGCGCGCCCGCTGCCGCCCGAGGTCGGCAAGCGGCCGGTGGACGTCTCGGCGCCCGGCGGCGGCCTGCCCGCCACCGAGCCCGCGGGCCGGGAGGGCACCTCGGTGCTCGGCTTCGAGGGCGCGCTCGCCTCACCGGCGATGGAACCGACCGTCTGGGACGAGGGGGTCCGGGCGTCCTGGCGGCAGGTCATCGAGCTGCTCCTGCAGGACACCGGCGAATGGCTCACCCCGCCGCTGTACGGGGCCGCCCACGCGGCGGCGACGGGCCTGCCCGCGGGCGAGCCGGAGTGGCTGCGGGAGCTGAACCTCGATCCGCGCCACCGGGCCGCCGCCGCGCTCGGCACCGAGGTCGTGCGGCGGCACCAGGAGGAGCTGGCCGCGGCCGC
>NZ_JBEUPA010000174.1:0-15819 GCF_040492065.1 Actinomadura sp. NPDC000929
GGCGCGGACCCCCACCTCGCCCGACGCGGCCAGCTCGGCCAAGGCGGGTAGCACCGGTATCGACTCCGCGTACAGCGAACCGGGCAGGAAGAGATGCGCGGCCGCCGCGAGCCGCCCGAGATCATCATCCTGACCACGTTCGACAGCGACGACCACATCCTGCGGGCGATGCGCGCCGGCGCGAGCGGCTTCCTGCTGAAGCACACCCCGCCGCCGGAGATCATGCGGGCGATCCGCCAGGTCGCGGCGGGCGAGCCGATGATGTCGCCCGCGGTGCTGCGCAGGATGATGGCCTACGTCGCCGAGAGCGGCGCCGATCCGCGCCGGGCCCGCGCCCGCGGCCTGCTGGACCGGCTGAGCGACGGCGAGCGGGCCGTGGCCGCGCTCGTCGGCCGCGGCCTGACCAACAGCGAGATCGGCAAGGAGCTGTCGCTCAGCGTCGCCACCGTGAAGGCGTACGTGTCGCGGCTGCTGGCCAAGCTGGAGCTGAACAACCGCGTCCAGATCGCCCTCCTCGTCCACGACGCCGCGCTCGACGACTAGCGGTTCTCTGGGCCGCGCCGCGCCAGCGGGACGTGGCGGAGCAGCAGCGCCGCCGCCAGGCCCAGCACGGTGACGGGCAGCGCGGTGACGAACAGGGTGGAGAACGCGTCCGCGAAGGCCTCGGCGACGCCGTCGCGCACCGGCGCCGGGAGGGTCTCCAGGACCTCGGGGCGGACGGCGTCGCCGAACGCCGGGACCCGCCCGTCCGGGACCCGTCGCACGATCTCCTCGGCGAACCGGTTCGAGACGACGGCGCCGAAGACGGCCATCCCGGCGGCGGTGCCGAGCATGCGGCTCGCGAAGACGCCCGAGCTCGCCGCGCCGAGGTCGCGGTGCGGCGCGGCCTGCTGCGCGATCAGCATGACGACCTGCTGGGACAGCCCGGCGCCGAAGCCGAGCACCGCCATGTAGCAGCCCGCGGCGACCAGGCCGGTGCCGGCGTCCATGGTCGCCAGCAGCGCGATTCCGGCCGCGCTGACCGCCATGCTCGCGGCCGGGAGCCGGTGGTAGCGGCCGGTGCGGTGGATGTACTTCCCGGCCGCCATGGACGAGGCCAGGAGCGCGAGCATCATCGGCAGCAGGAGCAGGCCCGATCGGGTCGCGCCGACTCCCCCGACGACCTGGAAGAACATCGGCAGGTAGGTGGCGAGGCCGAACCCGGTGGCGCCGCCGACGGCCGCGACGGCGCAGGCCACGCTGAACGACCGGTCGCGGAACAGCCGCGGCGGGATGATCGGCTCGGCGGCCGTCCGTTCGGCGAGCGCCCACGCGGTGAACAGCACGGCCGAGGCCGCCGCCAGCGAGAGGACGACGGGCGAGCCCCACGCGTACCGTGTTCCGGCCCAGCTGGTGAACAGGGTGAAGCAGGTGACGGCGGCGCCGAGCAGGACGATCCCGGCGTAGTCGATCCGGGGCCTGCCCTGCGGCGCCGGCAGCCGGAGGAACAGCACGATCACGGCGGTGGCGGCGATGCCGAGCGGCAGGTTGAGGTAGAACACCCACCGCCACGACGCGTGGTCGGTGAGGACGCCTCCGGCCAGCGGTCCCGCGATGCTGGAGACGGCGAAGACGATCGCCGAGTAGCCCTGGTACCGGGCGCGCTCGCGCGGCTCGAACAGCTCGCCGGTGAGCGCGAACATCGAGCTCATCAGGCAGCCGGCCGCGGCGCCCTGGACGGCGCGGAACACGATCAGCCAGGTCATGGTGGGCGCCGCCCCGCACGCCGCCGATCCGGCGAGGAACCCGAGCAGGCCCGTCAGCAGGACGCGGCGGCGCCCGAACAGGTCGCCGAGCCGTCCCGACAGGGGGACGGTGACGCTGGTGGCCAGCACGTACGCCGTCGACACCCAGGCGAGCCGGTCGAGCCCGCCGAGGTCCCCGACGATCGTCGGCAGCGCGGTGCCGAGCACCGTCGCGTCCAGCGAGGACATGAGCCCGGCGAGCATGAGGCCGCCGAACACCAGCAGCCGGTGCCGGTCGGTCATCGGCGCGGTCGTCTCGATCACGCGCACCTCCCATTTCTATGCGTTAGACATATAGATGCTAAACACAGATAGATGAGTCGCGCAATCCATCTAGACTGGGCGCCATGAGCGACGAGGCGCTGGACGCCGTCGAGCGGAGCATGGTCAGGCTGCGCAGGGGCATGTCGCGGCAGCGGCTGGGCAAGGCGGCGATCCGCGACCACAACCTCCCCGTCGACGTGCAGGTCCTGCACGTCGTGGACATCGTGGACGAGGGTCCCGACCGGCCCGGCGAGGAAATGAGCGTCGGCCTGGTGGCCGCCCGCCTCGGCGTCGACGCCTCGCGCGGCAGCCGCATCGTCGCCGAGGCGGTCAAGTCGGGCTACGTCCGGCGGGTCGCCTCGCAGGAGGACGGCCGCCGCATCCATCTGGAGCTCACCGACGCCGGCAGGGCCGTCGTCGACGCCACCCGCCGCACCCGGCAGGAGCACTTCGCCAAGGCCATGAGCGGCTGGACCGACGAGGAGCGCTCCGCCTTCGCCCTCCTCCTGTCCCGCTTCGTCCACACCTACGAGGACTGACCGCTCGCGCGGCGGCGAGGGGCGCCGCGCGTCCTCCCCCGGTTGCGGGCGGACGGCGCCCGCCTACAACCCCGGTTGCGGGTCCGGCGCGAAGCGCTCGGCCTCGCGGAGGACGGAGCCGCGCCGGACCGGCGTCTAGGCTGACGGGATGATGGGTGGTCGCCTGATCCCGCCGGCAGGGCGCGCGCGGGACGCGGCCCTGGCGGGCGGAGTGCTCGCCGTGGTGGCCGTCAGCAGCCTGAAGTCGCTCGTGGGGCCGCGCGAGGAGCCGTGGGCCGCGACGGCGTTCGACTGGGCGCTGATCCTCCTCGCCTGCGGGGCGCTGTTCTTCGCCCGCCGGCGCCCGGTGGCCGTCGCGGCGCTCGTCCTCGTGGCCACCGGCGTCTACTACGTCGCCAGCCTGCACGACGGCGGGCTGATGATCGCGGTCATCGCGGCGCTGTACGCGGTCGCGGCCGCGGGCCGGCTCCAGGCCGCCGTCGTCCTCGCGGCGCTGACCGTGATCGCCACCGGCGCCGGCACCCTCCTCGGCAACCGCGACGTCAACGGCGTCGCCCTGTTCATGCTGACCGGATGGCTGGTGGCCGTGGTCGCGCTCGGGTGGGTGCGGCACAGCCGGATCGCCTACCTGCGCGAGGCCGAGCGGCGCGCCGCCGGCGAGGAGCGGCTGCGCATCGCCCGCGAGCTGCACGACGTCGTCGGGCACCACCTCTCGCTCATCAACGTCCAGGCCGGAACGTCGCTGCACCGTTTCCACCGGGACCCGGCGCAGGGCGAGGCGGCTCTCGCCGCCATCAAGGCGTCGAGCCGGGAGGCCCTGCGCGACCTGCGCGCGACCCTCGGGGTGCTGCGGCAGGCCGACGAGGAGGCGCCGACCGCGCCCCCGCCCTCCCTGGACGGGATCGGCGGGCTGATCGGGACGGCGCGGGCGGCCGGGCTCACCGTGCACGGCGGCGTCACCGGCGAGGCGGACCCGCCCACCGAGGTCGGCCTGGCCGCCTACCGCATCGTGCAGGAGTCGCTCACCAACGTCTCGCGGCACGCCGTCGCCGCGGAGGTCACCGTCAGCGTCGAGCGCGGGCCGGGCGCGCTGCTCGTCGAGGTCGCCGACGACGGCCGGGGCGCCGCCGCGCCGCCGGCGGGGCCGGGCAGCGGCGTCGACGGCATGCGCGAGCGGGCCCGCGCGCTCGGCGGCGAGCTGACGGCGGGTCCGCGGCCGGGCGGCGGCTTCCTCGTCCGGGCCCGGCTGCCCTACGGGAACGAGGCGCGCAAGCGATGATCAAGGTTCTGCTGGCCGACGACCAGGGCCTCGTGCGGGCCGGGTTCCGCTCCATCCTCGACGACGAGGACGACATCACCGTCGTCGGCGAGGCCGCGGACGGCGCGCGGGCGGTCTCCGCCTGCCGCGGGCTGCGCCCGGACGTGGCGCTGCTGGACGTGCGGATGCCCGGCATGGACGGCCTGGAGGCCGCCCGGCGGATCACCGCCGACCCGCGGCTCGGCGGCGTGCGGGTGGTGATCCTGACGACCTTCGACCTGGACGAGTACGTGTACGGGGCGCTGCGCGCCGGAGCCACCGGCTTCCTGCTCAAGGACACCGAGCCGGCGGAGCTGATCCACGCGGTGCGGGTGGCGGCGCGCGGGGACGCGCTGATCACCCCGTCCGTCACCCGCCGCCTCATCGGAGAGTTCGCCGGGCGCGCCCAGGCGCCCGTCCCCGGCCCGCGGCTCGACTCCCTCACCGTCCGGGAACGGGAGGTGATGCTGCTCGTCGCCGCCGGGCTCAGCAACGACGAGATCGCCGCCCGCCTCGTGCTCAGCCCCGCCACGGCCAAGACCCACGTCAGCCGCATCATGTCCAAGCTGGACGTGCGGGACCGCTCGCAGCTCGTCATCCTCGCCTACGAGTCCGGCATGGTCAGCCCGCGCTGGGTGCGACCACGGCGGTAGGCGCGCCGCCGGCCCGCAACCGGCGGGGTAGGGCGGAAGCCCGCCGCGGGCCGATGCGGCGGGGGCGGCCGCGTCCCGATCATGGGGACCATGAACCACACCGGCGCCATGATCGGGCTCGTGGTCGGCGGGGCCGCGGGCTTCCTGCTGACCGAGACCGTGGGAGCGTTCTTCACCTTCGTCCTGGACCGCACGCTCGACGTCGACGGCACCCCCCTCCTGCTCGCCGCCTTCATCGTCGTGCCGATCCTGTCCGCCCTCGCTGGCGCCTTCGCCGGCTCGCGTTTCCGGACCGGCCGGTGAGCCCGGCCCCGGCGGTCAGGTCAGGCGCGCCCGGAGCAGGCAGAACTCGTTGCCCTCCGGATCGGCCAGGGGGACCCAGCTCTCCTCCCCGGTCTGCCCGATGTCCACCGGCCGCGCGCCGGCGGCGAGGAGCCGCTCCAGTTCGGCGTCCTGGTCCCGGTCCGTCGCGTTCACGTCGAAGTGCAGCCGCAGCTTGCCGTTCTTCGGCTCGTCGCTGCGGCTGAGGATCAGCGTCGGCTGGAGCCCGCCGGACCCCTCCGGCGGGCCGATCTCGATGTCGCCGTCCTCCCGGTCCAGCTCCACGAACCCGAGCACCTCGCACCAGAACTCCGCGAGTCTCTCCGGGTCGCGGCAGTCGAGCACGAGTTCACTGATCCGGCACGCCACGGTCGGCCTCCACCAATCAAGATCGGATATCGGCTCCCACGCTCTCAGAGACCCGTGCGGGGCGTCGAGCGAAATGCCGCCGGCCGGCGGGAACGGTCCCGGGCGCCACCCTAGAGGCGCAGCCGCAGGCGGCCGGAGGCGAAGGCCTCGGCGACCCGGGCCTCGGTCCCGGCGGCGTCCTCGCCCGAGGTGTCGAGCACGTGGCGCTCCAGCTCGCCGAGGTCGGCGAACTGGTCCCACATCGCCAGGACGGGACGCCGATCCACCAGCGCACCGGGCGCCGTCCGGGCCTGCGCACGGGCGAGCGTGACGTCGCGATGCGGGCGAAGCGCCGCGTAGTGGAAGGGCACCGAGGGGTGCCGCGTCGCCTGCCGGCGGAAGTGGCCGAGCATCCAGGGGCCGACGATTCCGTCGACGACCGTGACGAAGCCCCCGCTCGCGTAGGTGAACGCCGCACCGGCGATGACGTCCATCACCGTCTCGTTCTGGGAGTGCGACGCCGGCTCGTACGGCGGGACCGCTCCGGCCACGATGCAGTGCCAGAAGTCGTCGGTGTGCAGGTGGACGGCCTTCTCCTGGCGGCGGGCGATCCGGGCCGCGACCGTCGACTTCCCCGCTCCGGGAGGGCCGGTCAGAACGAGAACGCTGCTGGGCACATGATCACCCTAGCGGCGGGCGGCGGGCGGCCCGCGCCCATGCCGGATCGCGGAGGGTGACGGTCGCAGGCCAGATGTGGGTCGCGGAGTCGCCAGACAGGCGCAACCTCACGGTAAGTGACCAGAACGTCGCACTCGGGAATGGGGAGCGTGACGTCGATCCCCCGAGAGGAACCGCATATGCCGGCTCAGCGCCTGGTCCAGGGACAGCCCCCCACCCGCGAGCCCGTCCTGCTCGTCCACCAGGTGTCGGGCACCTTCCTGCAGAGCGAGAACCAGTCGACGACGACGCTCAACGACGAGGTGCAGAACGAGAACCACTGGCCGCTGCCGTCCGACAAGACGGCGCAATGGCGGCTGTACGAGATCCGGTTGCGCGGCGGGCGCTCCGTCCACCTTGTGGAGCACCAGGTCAACGAGCACGTCCTGACGTTCCGTCCGGGGCCCGGCCCCGGAAGCATCCCGCAGCTGTCGCCGATCCTGACCGCACGGGAAGGGCGGACGGGCAGCCCGCTCCAGCACTGGAGGTTCATCCCCGTGCCGGGCACCGGCGCCAACTACTGGGGGATCGTGCCTGACCAGTACCCCGCCTACGCCCTCGGTCTCTACAACAACCACGTCGCCGACGACCAGTGGGTGGTGCCGACCCCGACGTGGGGCGGGCCTCCGACGCTCTTCCACGCGTGGTCGGCCGTCCCCACCACCATCCCGGCAGGAGACATCGAGGAGGAGGACGCGTGGCTGGTCGGCGAGGACGAGGGGGCGGCGCCCGAGCCGCGCACGAACATGTGAGCGGCGCGGGTCACGCCGGGGCGAGCACGGCGCAGAGGGCGTCCAGAGCGGCCGGGTAGGCGGCGCCGACCGGGGTGCTGTAGCCGACGACGAAGCCCTGGGGGCGGTCGCCGGGGTCCTGCCAGTGGTCGCGCAGAGGCATGAGGGCGAGGTCATGGAACGCGGCGCGGCGCATGACCTCGCCCTCACCCTGTCCGCCGTCCGGGAGCATGACCAGGGCGTGCAGCCCTGCGGCGACCCCCTGGACCCGGACCCCGGGGGCGCGGTCGCGCAGCGCCGCGACCAGGAGGTCGCGGCGGCGCCGGTAGCGCAGGCGGGCGGCGCGGACGTGCCGGTCGTAGGCGTGGGTGCCGATGAGGTCGGCGAGGACGAGCTGCGCGAGCGACGGGGTGTGGGCGTCGGCGAGGCGCTTGGCCTCCGCGAAGGGCTCGACCAGGTGGGCGGGCAGGACCAGCCAGGCCAGGCGCAGCGCCGGGGCCAGGGTCTTGGACGAGGTGCCGCCGTAGACGACGTGGTCGGGCGCCGTCCCCTGCAGGGCCCCGACCGGCTGGCGGTCGTAGCGGAACTCGCCGTCGTAGTCGTCCTCGACGATCGTGCCGCCGGCCTCGCGGGCCCAGGCGGCGAAGGCGCGGCGGCGGTCCGGGGGGAGGGTCGCGCCGGTCGGGTACTGGTGCGCTGGGGTCAGCACGGCCGCGCCCGCCGGGCCGAGCGGTCCCGGGAGCGCGCCCCGCTCGTCCACGGGCAGCGGGACGACGGCGAGGCCGGCGCGCCGGACGATCGCGCGGTGGAACGGATGCCCCGGCTCCTCCATCGCCATCGAGTGCGTTCCGAGGTCCCGCAGGACGGAGGCGAGGAGGCCGAGGGACTGGGCGTACCCGGACGTCACCACGATCCGGGAGGGGTCGGCGTGCACGCCCCTGGCCCGGCCGAGGTATCCGGCCAGCGCCTCGCGCAGCTCGCGGCGTCCGCGCGGGTCGCCGAGCGCGTGCACGTCGGGCGGGGCGGACGCCAGGACGCGGCGCGTCGAGCGCAGCCACGCCGTGGAGGGGAACGTGCTCAGGTCGGGCCGCCCGGGCAGCAGGTCGTGCGCCGGCGCCTCGACGGACGCCGGCTCCGCAGGCGCGGGCGCCGGCGCGGGCCCGGCCGCGACCCGCGTCCGCCCGCCGGGGACGGCCGTGAGATAGCCCTCGGCCGTCAGCTGGTCGTAGGCGGCGCTGACCGTCCCGCGCGCCAGGCCCAGCTCGGCGGCCAGCGCGCGGGTCGAGGGGACGACGTCGCCAGGGGCCAGGCGCCGGGACCTGACGGCCTCCCGGAGGGCGCGTTCGAGTCCGGCGCGGCGGCCGCCCGAGGGGTCGACGTCCAGATGCAGGTCGACCGAACCGGTCCATTCTCCGCGCATGGAACTGGATCTTAATCCTGGTCCGGTCGGGTTCTAGATTCGCACCATGATTGTTCTCGCGCAGCTCAGCGACACCCATCTGGACGGCGGCGACGGCCGGGCCGAACGCGCGGCCCGGGTCATGGACCACCTGAACGGCGTGCCGGTCGACGCCGTCCTCGTCACCGGGGACATCGCCGACCACGGCGAGCCCGCCGAGTACGAGCAGGCCCGCAAGGTCCTCGCGTCGGGGCATCCGGTGCTGACCTGCCCCGGAAACCACGACAGGCGCGGCCCGTACCTAGAGTTCCTGCTGGACGAGCCGCCGGGCGACGGCCCGGTCAACCGCGTCCACGAGATCGGCGGGGCCACCTTCCTGATGTGCGACTCGACCGTCCCCGGCGAGGCCCACGGGCGCCTCGACGACGAGACGATCGGGTGGCTCGACCGGCGGCTCGCCGAGGCGCCGGACGCGCCCGCGTTCGTCTGCTTCCACCACCCGCCCGTGAGGCTCCAGATCCCGTACGTGGACGGGATCCGGCAGTTCGGCGAGCGGCGCCTGGCCGAGGTGGTCCTGCGGCACCCGCAGGTCGTGGCGATGCTGTGCGGGCATGCCCACACGGCCGCGGCCACGACCTTCGCGGGGCGGCCCCTCCTCGTCGCCCCCGGCGTCGTGTCCACCCTCCGGCTGCCGTGGCAGCAGGGCGACATCGCCGACCTGACCGCTCCCCCGGGCGTCGCCTTCCACGTCCTGGACGACGACGGCCGGCTGAGCACGCACTACCGCACCTTCTAGGGTGCGGCCGGGGCGGCGCTTCCCGCCCCGGCCCGGACTAGAGGTGCTCCATCAGGAAGACCGCGACCGTGCCGGGCGCCAGCGCCTCGAAGACGTGCGGGGCGTCGCCGGGGTAGGCGAGGTAGTCGCCGGGTCCGAGCTCCAGCGGCCCCGACGCGGGCCCGGCCACGGCGCGGCCGGCGCTGAGGACGACGTGCTCGGTGGTGCCCGGCGGATGCGGGTCGGAGACCCTCGGCTCGCCCGGCTCCGCAGTGACGCGGTAGAGGTCGCGGCGCGCGTGCGGCGGGGACGACGCCAGCAGCGTCGCCGTGTAGTCGGCCCGGTCGGAGTGCGCGGCCGGCCCCTCCCCCGCCCGGATCACCCGGACGGCCTGGCGCGGCGGGTCCACCAGGCGGCTGAAGGGCACGCCCAGGGCCGTCGCCAGGGCCCACAGCGTCTCCACACTCGGGTTCCCGGCGCCCGACTCCAGCTGGGAGAGCGTCGACTTGGCCAGGCCCGCGCGCCTGGCCAGCTCCGTCTGGGACATCCCGGCGCGCTCGCGCTCCCGCCGGATCGACGCCGCGATCACCGCGATCACATCCACTCGCCCGCTCCCGCCCTCCGAAGGTAGTGTTCACTGTACTGGACGATTGTTCGCTACAACGAACGGACTGAGCATGAGGCACCTCGGCATCCTCGCCCACAGCGCGGAAGGCGCCGCGCTGTGCTTCCGGACCTTCTGCCAGGAGGGCTTCCGCGAGCTGGGCCCCGACGACCACCCGGACGTGACGCTCGACCTCATCGCGCTCGCGCGCAGCATGCCCTCGTGGGACGCCGGTGACCACGCCCCGATCAGGGAGATCCTGGCCGAGAGCGCCCGGCGGCTCGCCGCGGCGGGCGCGGACTTCTTCGTCTGCCCCGACAACACCGCGCACCTGGCCCTCGAACACCCCGGCGCCGACCTGGCGCTTCCCGGCCTGCACATCGTCCAGGTCGTCGCCGACCAGGCCGCCCGCGACGGCCGCACGCGCGTCGGCGTGCTCGGCACCCGCTACACCATGGACGGGCCGCTCTACCCGCGCGAGCTGGCCGTGCGCGGCATCGCCGCCGAGGTCCCGGACCCGGCCGACCGGGAGACCGTCGACCGGATCATCTTCGACGAGCTGGTCAACGGGGTCTTCACCGAGGACTCGCGCCGCGAGTACGTCCGGATCATCGAGCGCCTCGCCGCACGCGGGTGCGACGCGGTCGCGCTGGTGTGCACCGAGATCCCGCTCCTGGTCACGCCCGAGGCGTCGCCGCTGCCCACGCTCGACTCCACCCGCCTGCTGGCCCGCGCCGCCTTCGACGTGGCCGCGGACCGGCGTCCCGTCCCGGCCTGGCGCGGCGGACGCTTCGACGCCCGTTGAAACGACCCGCCCCTAGAGTGCCGGTCATGGACTTCGGGGGCGAGGAGAAGGCGAGCCGTTTCCGGCGGCTCCACCACGGGGACCGTCCGCTGGTGCTGCCGAACGCTTGGGACTTCGCGAGCGGCGCGGCGCTGGTGGAGGCCGGGTTCCCGGCGATCGGCACGACGAGCCTCGGCGTCGCCGCGGCGGCCGGGAAGACCGACGGGGCCGGCGGCACGCGCGCGGAGACGATCGCGCTCGCCCGGACGCTGGCGCGGCTGCCCGTCCCGGTGACCGTCGACGTCGAGGGCGGGTTCTCCGACCGGCCCGGCGACGTGGCCGCGCTCACCGCCGAGCTCGCCTCGTACGGGATCGCCGGGATCAATCTGGAGGACGGCCGCGCCGGCGGCGCCCTCGCCTCCGCGCGCGACCAGGCGGCCGTCATCGCGGCCGTCAAGGAGGCCGCGCCGGGGGTGTTCCTCAACGCCCGCGTCGACACGTTCTGGCTCGGCGCGCCGGACCTGGAGGAGACGCTGCGGCGGGCGCGGGCGTACGCGCGGGCGGGAGCGGACGGGATCTTCGTCCCGGGGATCGCCGGCGACGCCGACGTCCGGGCGGTCCTGGAGGCCACCGGCCTGCCGCTGAACGTGCTCCACCTGCCGGGCGAGACCGACTACCCGCGGCTCGCCCGGCTGGGCGTGCACCGGGTGAGCACCGGTTCGCTCCCGTTCCGCGCGGCACTGCGCGCGGCGGTCGTCGCGGCCCTCGGCGTGACCGGGGAGGGCGACGCCCCTCGCGTACCGTCGTACGGGGACGTCCAGCGGCTCGTCAGTGGCCGGTGATCCGGTCGGCGAGGCGGGCCAGGCCCGAGGTTCGCGCGGACGGCGCGGACGACTCGCGGGCGTCGGCCGCGCGGTAGAGGGCGTACATCGCGTGGACGCCGAGCCAGCGGAGGGGTTCGGGCTCCCAGCGGCGGACGCGGCGGTCCACCCACGGAAGCGCCGTCAGGTCGGTGTCACGGCCCAGGACGAGGTCGCGGAGGGTGCGGCCGGCGAGGTTCGCGGTGGCGACGCCGTGGCCGGTGTAGCCGCCGGCGTGGCCGAGCCCGGTCGCGCGGTCGAGGACGACCGTCGCGCACCAGTCGCGGGGGACGCCGAGGACGCCCGACCAGGCGTGCTCCACCGCCCCCTCATCGGCGACGGCGGGCAGCATCCCGGCGAGCATCGTCCAGAGCGCGTCGACGGTGGACGGCTCGGTCCGACCGCCGTCGTCCACGCGCGACCCGTACCGGTAGGGGCGGCCCCGGCCGCCGAAGGCGATGCGGTCGTCGGCGGTGCGCTGCGCGTACATGTAGTAGTGCGCCATGTCGCCGAGCAGCTCGCGGCGCTCCCACCCGATCTCCTTCCAGGCGCGGGCGGGCAGCGGCGTCGTGACGATCATCGAGCTGTTCATCGGGAGCCAGTCGCGGCGGTGGCCGGGCAGCGCGGCGGTGAAGCCCTCGGTGGCCCGCAGCACGTACTCGGCGGCGACGGTCCCGAACGGGGTGACGGCGGCGGCCGCCCCGTCCGGCCGGCGTGGGTCGATCCGCACGACCGGCGTCCGCTCGTAGATCTGCACGCCGAGCCGCCGGACCGCCGCGGCGAGCCCCCGGACGAGCGCGGCGGGCTGCACGCGCGCGGCGTGCGGGCTCCACGCGGCGCCGGTCGCGCCCTCGACGCGCAGCCGCTCGTCGCGTTCGGCGGCGGGCAGCGGGACGAGGTCCTCGTCGCTCCAGCCCCACTCGCGTGCCTCCTCCACCAGGGCGGCGAGGCGGGCGCGCTGGGCGGCGTTCCGGGCCACGTGCAGGACGCCGCCCTTGACCAGGCCGGCGTCGACGTCCTCGGCGCCCGCGACGCGGACGACCTCGTCCACCGCCCGGAACATGGCGTGCTGCAGCGCGATCGCGGCGGGACGCCCGTGCCGGGCGGCGTAGCGCTCCCGGGATCCCGCGATCTCCCCCAGCACCCAGCCGCCGTTGCGCCCGGACGCGCCGAACCCCGCGAACTCGCGCTCCAGCACGACGATCCGCAGGTCGGGGCGGGCGCGCTTGAGGTAGTAGGCGGTCCAGAGCCCGGTGTACCCGGCGCCGACGACGCACACGTCGGCGGTGCGCGGGCCCGGCAGGCGGGGGCCGGGTTCGGGGCGTCCGGCCGCCCGGTACCAGTGGGAGACGCCGCCGTTGGCGAAACCGGGAGCCAGGGGCGCCCGGCCCGGGGAGGAGCTCATGGGCTCATCCTGCTGCATTCCGCAGCAAAATCAACAGGCGACAACGGATTCTAGGGCACAGCGTCGACTTTTCGACGGGATCCGACCCAACGGGAGCGTTCGGCGGCGTAGTACGCGGCGCCGTCGGGCCCGGCGGGGCCCTCCCGCCACCGGCGCATCCCGAGCTGGAGCGCGATCTGCGACGACGCGGGGTTGGCCGTGTCGATCTCGGCGGTGATCCGGTGCACCCCGACCACTCCGAACGCGTAGTCCAGGACGGCGCGGGACGCCTCGGCGGCCAGCCCCCGCCCCCAGTGGTCGGGCTCCAGGCTGTAGAGGATCTCGACGTCCACGCCGTGGCCGAGCGGACCCTCGTGGTGGCTGAGCCCGGCCACGCCCGCCAGCGGGCCGCCGGGCGCCGCCGCGCCGCCGCCCGGGGACGCGGGGGCGGGGCGCAGCGCCCACAGCCCGTAGCCCTCGGTGGCGAAGTCCCGCTCGCTGGCCTCGATGATCTCGCTGACCTGCACGGGCGTGACCACCCGGTCGTCGAACAGGTGGCGGCGGACGAGGGGCCCCGTCCAGTGCGTCAGCAGGGCTCCGTGGTCGCGCATCGACACCGGGTGCAGCACGAGCCGGACGGTGCGCAGCACCTCACTCATACCCGTCCCCCGCGGCGGGCCACTCGGGCGCGGCCTCCCCGTCGGGGACGCCGACGCGGAACACCCGCAGCTGCAGCGCGAGCGCCTGGTAGTAGCCGACGAGCGTGACCAGCTCGACGAGGGCCGTGCGGCCGAGGGTGGCCACCGCCTCGGTGTAGACGGCGTCAGCGAGATCGCCCTCGGCCACGAGCTGGCGCGCCGCCTCGTACACGACGCGCTCGCGGACGTCGGCGAGCATCGGCGCACGGCCCTCGCGCAGCGCGTCCGTCTCCTCGTCGGCGAGCCCCTGCCGGCGCCCGATCCGCTCGTGGGCGTACCACTCGAAGTCGGAGCGCAGGTGCGCCGCCACGACGAGGGTCGCGATCTCGCGCTCGCGCTTGGTGAACCCGGTGCGGAAGCGCAGCGCGGCACCGAGGTCCTGCAGCGGCAGCCCGACGGGAGGGCTGTAGAGCATCGCGTTGAACGGGCCCTGCAGGCGCCCGATGTCGTCGGCCAGGGCGAAGGGGGGATTGCGGTCGCCGGCGCGGGGCCCGCCCGTCACCGCCTCGTAGACGGCTCGCTGCTCCTCGCTGAGCGAACCGGGGAGGAGCAGCGGGAGCCTCGTCGGGGACGGGCCGCGCCGCGGTCGGTCGTTCACGCGCTCACCGGTCACGGGGTCGATCACTCACCGCACGCTAGGCGCTCGGAGCGGGCGGCTCAACCCCCGTCCGGAATGTGAAACCCCTGGCACACGATGACGTAGCGGCCGCGTAACACGCGTCGGCGACCCTTGTCGGCGACCGCACCGGACACGAACGGGGCGCCCGGCCCCCGGAGGGAACGTCCCATGCCGCTGCTGCGCATCCGCACCGAGATCGAGGACCGTCCCGGCCGCCTCGCCTCCCTCACGGCCGCGCTGGCCCAGCGCGGCGCCAACATCCTCGGGCTGTCGGTCCAGCTCGACGCCGACGGGGTGGTCGACGAGTTCATCGTCGACGTCCCGCGCGGCGGCCCGGACGCCCGCGCCCTCGCCGAGGCGCTGGGCGCGGCGGGCGGCACCCGCACCGCCGTCCTCCCCGCGCGCCCCCACGAGCTGGTGGACGAGCCGACCCGCGCCCTCGCCCTGGCGGCCCGGCTCCGGGCCGAGCCGCACGCGGTGCCCGAGATCCTCGGCGAGCTGCTGCGCGCCGACGAGGCACGCTGGGACGCCCCCGGCGACGAGGACCCCGACCGCCGCGACCTCCTCGTCCCGGTGCGCGGGCGCTCGGTCCGGCTCCGGCGCGCCGGGCTGCCGTTCACCGCGACGGAGGCGGCGCGGGCCGACGCGCTGGTGCGGGCCGCGCTCCCGGCGGCGCCGCGCCCGTCGGCGTCCCGGCGGATCGCGCTGCGCGACGGGACGCAGGTGGTCGTCCGGCCGGTCGAGCCGCGCGACGGCGACGCCGTGCGGGCGCTGCACGAGCGCTGCTCGCTGGACAGCCGCCGGATGCGCTACTTCAGCCCCAAGCCGTACCCGCCGCGCCGGTCGTTCGAGGGGTTCTGCGATCCCGCGCGGGGCCTGACGCTGGTCGCCGAGGGCCCGGACGGGTCGCTGCTGGCGCTGGCGCACCTGGTCCTCGTCCGCGACCCGGGCGCGGCGGAGGTCGCGTTCCTGGTCGAGGACGCCTGGCAGGGCCGCGGGCTCGGCCGCGGCCTCGCCGGGCTGCTGCTCGCGCTGGCCCGGGACCGCGGCCTGGTGGAGGTGCGGGCGACCGCGCTGAGCGAGAACGCCCGGATGCGGCGGCTGCTGACCTCGCTCGGCGGGCGGACGCGGCGCACCGGGGACGCCGCGATCGTGGAGATCAGGCTGCGGCTGGACGGCCGTCCCGCCGAGCCGGGGGCGCTGGCAGGATGGGCGGGTGAGCGGCGTATATGACGATCCCTGGGCCTACGAGCTGGCGTGCTCGTTCCGCGACGTGCCGGCCGAGGTGGACGTCCTGCTCGGCTGGTGCGCCGAGCAGGGCCTCGCCCCCGCCACGGCGCTGGAGCTCGCCGCCGGGCCCGCCGAGCACGCCCGCGAGCTCGCCCGCCGCGGGCTGGCGGCGACGGCGCTCGACCTGAACCCGCGCATGTGCGCCTACGCGGCCCGCGAGGCCGAACGCGCCGGCGTCGGGCTGGAGGTCGTCGAGGGCGACATGACGCGGTTCGCGCTGGGCCGCCGGTTCGACCTCGTCGCGACCATGCTGGACTCCACGTCCCACCTCATGACGCTGGACGCGTTCGTGGCGCACCTGCGGTGCGCCGCCGCGCACCTGTCCCCCGGCGGCCTCTACGTCGTCGAGATGTCGCATCCCCGCGACCGGCTGGGCGACGACCCGAGCGTCACCACCGGCTGGACGGTCGAGCGGGACGGCGTCCGGGCGAGCGTGCGCTGGGGCGAGCCGTCCGACCGGCTGGACCCGGTCACCCAGATCGCCGACGACCGCGTCACGATGACCATCACCGGGCAGGGCGCGGAGCCGCGGGTCGTGCGCGACGTCGTGCCCTACCGGTTCTGGACCGCCACCGAGCTGGACGCCGCGATCCGCCTCGCCGGCGGGCTGGAGGCGGTCGCGCAGTACGGCGACTTCGGGGTCGGCGGGGGGGCGGGCCCCCCCCCCCCCCCCCCGGGCCCGGGGGCGCGGGAAGAGACAGCGCCCCCCCCGGCGGGGTGGGGGGGGGCCCCCCCCCCGCCGGCGCGGCCCC
>NZ_JBEUPA010000175.1:0-15760 GCF_040492065.1 Actinomadura sp. NPDC000929
ACCGCGCCGAGCTGCGCGGCGGGACGGCCGCCGTCGCCACCGCCTACGAGCGCGCCGCGCGGCTCAGCACCGAGCCGGAGGGCAAGGCCCGGCGGCTCGTCCACGCGGCGCGGGCCTCCTACGACGCCGGCCGGCCCGACCAGGCCGCCCGCCTCGCCGAGGAGGCCGAGCACCTCAGCGCCGAGGACGGGGTCGTCGCGGAGGCCACCTTCATCCGCGCCCAGGTCGCCTACGAGCGCACCTCGCCCGCCGCCGACGCCGAGCTGGCGCTGCGGGGCGCGGCGCTCATCGCCGGGAGCGATCCCGAGCAGGCGGTCGCCATGCTGACGGAGGCCGTCTGGGCCGCACGGGACGCGGGCGCCCACGACCTGGTGCGGCGCAGCGTCGAGCTGCTCGGGACGGTGCGGCTGCCGGACGGCTCACCGAAGGCGCCGGTGACCGCCGCGCTGATCGCCTACGGTCGGCTCGCGGACGGCGTGCCAGGGGCCGTCCCCCCGATGCGGGCCCTCTTCGAGGCCGCGCGGAGCGGCGAGGTCGAGGAGGCCGTCGAACTCGTCATCGGCGGGTTCATGGGCCTGCTCGTGGCCGACGACCGCGGCGCCACCGGGCTGCTGGAGCGGATGGCCGCGCAGGCCAGGGCCCGCGGCGCGCTCGGCTGGCTCCCCTACATCCTGGAGGCCCTCGCGATCGGGCGGGTGCTGCTCGGCGACCTGCGCGGCGCGGACGCGGCGGCGGCCGAGGGCATGTCGCTGGCCGCCGACATCGGCATGGACACGCAGGTGACCGCGCTGCGGTGCATCGTGGTGCGGCTGGAGTCGGACGCCGTCCGCAGCCGGGCCCTGGCGGCGGGCGTCCTCAAGCACTCCGACCTGCACCCGACCAACACCGCCCTCGCGTCCTGGGGCCTCGGGCTGCTCGACCTCGCCGAGGGGAACGCCGGAGCCGCCCTGGAGCGGCTGGACGCGGTGTGCTCGGGCCCGTCCCGGCACGACGTGCTGATCCGCGCCGTCCCGGACCACGCGGAGGCGGCGGTGCGCGCCGGGCGCCCGGACCTGGCCCGCGCCCACCTTCCCGCGTTCGAGGCGTGGGCGGCGGCCACGTCGAGCACCGCCCTGATCTCCCGCTGCCGCGCCCTGCTCGCCACCGGGGACGAGGCCGGCGAGCACTACCGCGCCGCCCTCGGCCTGCACGGCGACCGCGCCTACGATGCCGCGCGGACCCGGCTGCTGTACGGCGAGTGGCTGCGCCGCCGGCGCCGCCGCCCCGAGGCCCGGGAGGAGCTGACCGCGGCGCGGGAGGCGTTCACGCGGCTCGGCGCCGAGTGCTGGGCCGAGCGCGCCCGCGCGGAGCTGGAGGTCCTCGGGGACCGCCCGGCGGCCCGGTCCGGGGACGCCGACCCCCTGAAACGGCTGACCCCGCAGGAGCTCCAGGTCGTGCGGCTCGCCGCCGCCGGGCTCAGCAACCGGGAGATCGGCGCGCAGCTCTACCTCAGCCCCCGCACGGTCGGGCACCACCTCTACAAGGCGTACCCGAAGATCGGCGTCACCCGCCGCGTGGAGCTGGCCCGGCTGGTATCGGACACATGACTTAGGCCTGCCGCCGCGCCCGCGGGGCCCGCCTTCCCCGCGCCTCTCCCCGGCCCGGTTCAGCCGTGCCGACCTGCGCTGTTGAACACCCGTTCGATGACCGATGCGGGCCGTCCGTCCGCGCTCGTAGCGTCGTGGCACCTCAGACGAACGGAGAACCACGATGCTTCTGGAGAACAAGACCGCGGTCGTCTACGGCGGAGGCGGCGCCATCGGCGGCGCCATGGCGCGCGGTTTCGCGGCCGAGGGCGCGCGGGTGTTCCTCGCCGGCCGCACCCCCGCCAAGCTCGACGCCGTCGCCGAGGAGATCCGGGCCGCGGGCGGCCTCGCCGAGACGGCGCGCGTGGACGCCCTGGACGAGGACGCCGTGAACGGCTGGGTCGACTCGGTCGTGGAGACGGCCGGCAGCGTCGACGTGTCGGTCAACGCCATCTCCCAGGACGCCCTGTTCATGCCCCTGCTCGACATGCCGGCGGCGGACTTCGGCCGGGCCATGGACAAGGTCGCCCGCTCGTTCCTGGTGACCACGCGGGCCGCCGCGCGGCACATGGTCAAGCAGAACTCGGGGGTGATCCTGCACTTCGGCGGCTCCGACCCCGCCAACCGGCTGCCCGGCATCGGGACGGTGCAGATCGGCTGCGACATGGTGGAGGCGATGCGCCGCCAGTGGGCCTGCGAGCTCGGACCGCACTCGGTCCGCGTCCTGTCGATGCGCACCGGCGGCATCCCCGAGTCCATGCCGAACATCCCGGACATGGAGCCGATCAAGCAGCAGATGGTGGACGCCACCCTGCTCAAGCGCGCCGCGACGCTCGCCGACGTCGGCCGCGTCGCCGCCTTCCTGGCCTCCGACCACGCCGCCAGCCTGACCTCCACGCAGGTCAACATCTCCGCCGGCGCCCTGGTCGACTGACGCGGGACCGTCCTCGCGCCGTCCGGCCGATCCCGCGTCCCGCGCACGGGCGGACGGCGCGACGGGGGCGATGACGCCTCACCGCTCCGGCGAAGCCACGATCCGGGCCCACCGGCGCAGGCGAGGCGTCATCTCGGCGTGTCCTCCCCGCTCAGCCGCGGCCGCCCGGCTTCGGGACGAAGGAGGAGGCCATCAGGGCGCCCCAGCCCGTGATCTGGCCCCGCTTCAGGGGCAGCAGGCCGGGCTCCCGGTGGTCCTTCACCGCGATGGCGCGGAAGCCCAGGTAGGCGTAGGTCTTCGGATCGATGAGGATCTCACTGCGCAGGTAGCCGTTCTCGACGCGGTAGAGCGTCACCCCCCGGCGATGCCCGAGATCGGCGGCCGCGGGCTCGTAGCGCACGCCGGGGATCCTCGCGGCGGCGCCGTACAGCGCCGCCTCGATCTTCGCGGGGAGGACGGCGTCGCGCATGTACTGGGAGACGAGCTCGAACGCCGTGGAGTCGCGCTCTTCGGCTGTCGGCGGCTTCGGCTTCGCCTTCTTCATCAGGGCGTGCTTCTCGCGCGTCCGCTTCGGCAGCCCCTCCGGGATCGGCTTGCCCCACTCGGCGAGACGCCGGGCGTACTCGGCGTCGATCGTCTTGTAGATCCGGGCGAGCACCGCGCCCGGGTCGGTGGGCAGCGAGAGCAGTTCGGGATAGGTCGGGGTGTACTTCGAGCCCTTGGCGACGCGCAGCCTGCCGTCCTCGATCACGGCGAACCGCCTGCCGTCCGTCCGGCGCCACAGTTCCTGGGTGCGGGTCTTGTCCGGGGCGCCGAAGAGGGGCCGTCCGCCGCCTTCCTGGGTCTCGGCGTAGACCGTCTTCAGGTAGGCCCACTGCGCCGGACCGATCTTCGGAACGGGCTTGGTCGCGGCGACCAGGGCGGCGTTGTGGGCCAGATCCTGGGGGGCGCCGACCGGACGCAGGGCCAGGGCGCCGGGCTCCCGCTCGTCCCGGCCGCCGACGGTGACGGCGGTGGCGGCGGCGATCGCCAGCGCCCCGGCGAGGGCTCCGGCCGTGAGGAGGCGCCGGCGGGCCCGCCACGGCCGGGCCGGGGAGGCGGGCGCCCCGTCACTGAGGCGGACGCGCAGGCGGGCCTTGGCCAGGCGGTCGTACTCGGGGACGTCCGGGCGGCCCTCGCGGAACAGGGTGATCTCGTCGGTGGTCATGTCGCGTTCTCCTGGAGGGGGTGGGCGCCGCCGAACGCGCGGTGCAGCTTCTTGCGGATCCGGTGCAGGCGGGACTTGATCGTGCCGAGGGGGACGCCGAGGGCCTGGGCCGCCTCCTCGTAGCTCAGGTCGGCCCAGGCGATGAGCAGGAGCAGGTCGCGGTCGGCGGCCGAGAGCCGGGTGAGCGCCGCGGCGAGCTCGGGCCGGAGCCGGCCCGCCGCGACCCTGGCGGTGCTGCGCTCGTCGAAGGCCTCCTCCGGCCGGTCCGGCGCCGCGCGGGCCATCGCCCTGGTGCGGCGGGCCTCGGCGCGGCGGTGCTCGCGCAGGGCGTGCGTGGCGATCCCGTAGAGCCACGGGCGCGCGTCCGGCCGGCCGGGGTCGTACCGTCCGCGCTTGCGGAAGGCGGTCAGGAACGTCTCCGCGACGACGTCCTCGGCCATGTCGGGGCCGAGGCGGCGGGCGACGTAGCGGTGGATCTCGTCGCCGTGCCGGTCGAAGAGGTCCGCGAAGCGCTCGGGTCGCCGGAGCGACTCCCGCAGGACCGCGGCGTCGGTCGGCGGGCCTGGAGGGACGTCCGGCTCCGTCCCCGAAGGTGCGGTCATCATGTGACTCGTCCGTTCACAGGGGTCCTTTCGGTGGGCTTTCACCCGGTACTCGGCCGGTCGCGCCGGACGGGTTCCCTCCGCCTGTGGAGCGGGACGAGTGCACGCCTTGGCGTCGGTCGCCGGTCAGGCGGACGGGCCTTGGGCTTCGGCGCGCAGGGCCCCGGCGATGGCGTCCTGCCAGGCCGCCAGGAAGGCGGGGTATCCGTCGGCGAAACGCCGCAGGTCGGCGGCTCCGTCGCCGGAGAGCGCGGTGAGCTCGTAGGTGACGGTCACGTCGCTGTGGTCGCCTGCCCGGTCCAGGACGACGGAGACCGTTCCCGCGCTGACGCCCGGGGTGACGCGCGCGTAGCGGATGCGCCGGCCGGGGGTCGCGTCCACGACGATCCAGGTGGTGGTCCGGCCGTGGTCGAGGGTCTGGAAGACCGTCCCGGGCTCGGCGTCGTCGGCGACGGGCGCGGGGAAGGACGGCGCCCATCGCGGCACCCACCGCCGCTCTCCCCGCGCGGTGAACAGGGGGAACGCCTCGTCCGGAGGCAGCGCGACCGCCAGGCGGCCGGTGAGCCGGTGCCGGGCGCCGCTCATCGCGTCTCGTCCAGGGCGTGCGCGTCCGCCGCGGTCAGCGTCAGGCCGTAGACGTCCTTGAGCTGCTCGATCTTGGCGAGCGTCTCCGGCGCGAAGGGGGCCTTTCCCTCGAAGGCGTGCAGGGCGATCCCCTCGACCAGGTCGCCCAGGGACAGGTCGAGGTACTCGGCCAGCGCCTTGAGGACCTTGAGCACGTTGCGCTCGATCCGCACACCGGTCTGCACCCGCTCAACTTTTACCATGGTACCAAGTTACCAATTCACCCGGCGCGGGGTGGCCAGACCCGGAGGATCACCTCTACCTTGGACGACCACGCGATCTTCGGACATGGCGGGCGGAAGGGAGGGAGCACATGCCGGAACCTTCGGCCGCGCCCGGCGAAGAGCCATCGCTGGAAGGGCAGGCGACGGAAGGGCGGGCGACGGTCGGCCCGCCGAGCCGGCCGAGGTGGGCGGCCTGGCTCGTCCCGGGCTACGCGATCTCCTACGGGCTCGTCCTGCCGGCCTTCAGCGACGACTTCTGGTGGCTCGGGATCCCCGGGATGCTCGGGCTCGCGTGCGTGGTGCTCATGGCGCTGCACGTGCTGCTCGAAGGGCCGTTCCGCCGTGCCGTCCCCTACGCCACGGACGGCACCGACCGCCGGGGCCCGGTGAAGCACCACTACAAGGTCCTGATCGGGCGTTACCTCGTGCTGGTGGCGGTCGGCGCCCCGATGGTCGTCGTGCCGCTCGCCGTGGACGTCCGCTACCTCTACCCGTTCGTCGGCACGGGCATGATGGCACTGCTGCTGGGGACGAGGTTCTGGCTCCCCCAGATTCTCTACCTACGCAAATGCGACCGCGTACTGAAGGTCTACGACTTCGAGTTCCGCTCCCCGGTGAAGAAGTCGAACCTGCGCGGCAACGGGGTACGGTCCCTGACCATGGGCGCCGCCGGCTCACCGCGCATGTCGGCCCGGGAGCCGCTGTTCTCCGACCGTTGGCCGAGGGGGATCGAGCGCGGAGTATGGTTCGCCGGAGACGACCCCTTCGGCGGGGTGATCCTCGTCCCGGACACCGGTGAGCTGATGTACATGCAACCGGAGGTCTGGGCGGCCCAGGACACGGCCCGGCGGCAGGCCGCGCACAAGCGCCGGGAGAAGGCGCGCCAGGCCGGGCTGGCACGCAAGTCGATCTAGCCGCCCGGGGCCGTCCCGCGGCTACGGCGTGATGACGAGCTTGCCGCGCGTGTGCCCGCCGCGGCTGGCGTCGAAGGCCTCGCCCACCTTCTCCAGCGGGTACGTCCCGGCGACCTCCACCGTGAGCGCGCCGTGGTCGGCCATGGCCGCGAGCTCCGCCAGCTTCGCGCCGCTGGGGCGGACCCAGATCCAGTGGCCGCCGTGCTGTTCGACCGTGTCGTCGGCGACCGACACGTGCCGCCCGCCCTCCGCCAGGACGGCGAGCGTGGCGTCGAGCTGGCCGCCCACGAAGTCGGCGACGGCGGTCACCCCGTCGGGCGCGAGGTCGCGGACGCGCTCGACCAGGCCGTCCCCGTAGACGACGGGCTCGGCGCCGAGGCCGCGCAGGAAGTCGTGGTTCCGCTCGGAGGCCGTGCCGATGACGCGGGCGCCGCGGTCCCGTGCGATCTGGACGGCCTGGCTCCCCACCCCGCCGGACGCCGCGTGGATCAGCAGGACATCGCCCGGACCGACCTCCAGCCGGTCGAGGGAACGCTGCGCGGTCATCCCGACGAGCGGCAGCCCGCCGGCCTGGTTCCAGTCGAGAGACGCGGGCTTGCGCGCCACGTCGTCCGCCGCGACGGCGACATACTGCGCGAACGTCCCGGCGCCGACCACGTCCTTGCGGGCGTAGGACATGACCTCGTCGCCGTCCGCGAACTCCGGGGTGTCGGGGCCGCGGCCCCGCACCACACCGGCGACGTCCCAGCCGGGGATGACGGGGAACATCGTGTCCATCATCCCGTCCAGGCCGCCGGCCATGACCTTCCAGTCGACGGGGTTGACCCCCGCCGCGCGGACCTCGATCAGGACCTGGCCCGGGCCGACCTTCGGATCCGGGACGTCCCCGACCTTCAGGCGGGAGTTGTCAGTGGCATAGGAGTCATAGGTGACGGCGCGCATGCCCTCAACCTGCCACCCGGCCCGCCCGGCAAACATGGCGCCGTCGCGTAGGAATCCTCCTACGCTTGACATGTAGGCAAACTCCTACATATCTTCGGGCGCATGAACATCACGCATGTGCGGCTGCTGACCGTGCCGGTCTCCGACCAGGACGCGGCCAGGGACTTCTACGCGACCAAGCTCGGCTTCGAGGTGGTGGTGGACCGCTCGATGGGCCCGATGCGCTGGCTCCAGATGGCGCCGAAGGGCGCGGAGACGAACGTCGTCCTGGCGAACCATGTGCCCGGCGCGGCGCCCGGCGGCGTGCACGGTCTGATGCTGGAGACGACCGACCTCGACGCGGACTGCGAGCACCTGCGCGACGCGGGTGTGCGGGTCGAAGGCCCGCAGGACCTCCCCTGGGGCCGTCAGGCCACGCTGACCGACCCCGACGGCAACGGCATCGTGCTGGCCGCGCGGTGACGGCGGACGTCTTCGCGGCCCTGGCCAGCCCCGTCCGGCGGGAGCTCACCGCCCTCCTGCTGGACGGGCCGCGCCCGGTCAACGACCTCGCGGCGCACTTCGCGATGAGCCGCCCGAGCGTGTCGGAGCACCTCAAGGTGCTGCGCGACGCCGGGCTGGTCAGCGAGCGCCGCGACGGCCGGCAGCGCCTCTACAGCCTGGAGCCCGCGCCGCTGCGGGAGCTCTCGCAGTGGCTCACCCCGTACGAGCGGTTCTGGCGAGAGAAGCTCTCCGGCCTGCGCGACCTGCTGGACGAGGAGGACCTGTGACCTCGCCGACGAGAACCACAGCACCAGCCTGGGCCTTCGGTGCGTGACGCAGTGGGTTCCGCCGGCGGGTTCCTAACGCGTGTCCAGGGCCGGTGGAATCCATTGGAGGTGGCGCCGTATATGCGACGACATCTTCGAGTCCAGCCGCACATGCAACTGAGTATTTCCGCAGGCCGCGCAGATGTAGGCGTCGAAGGTGGGCTGCCTGCCCCCGAACGAGCCCCCGCCCGTCTTGCGGAGCCCGCTCTGTGCCACGTACTCGCCCTGGAACACCTCGCCGGCGCCGCACGCGCCGCACTGCCCGTAGCGCATATCCCCATTCGTCATGCGAGCACCCTAGGGTTCGCGCACGGTGACGGGCATCGTCATAACGTGACGGCACCGCCCGAGAGCAACGACCGAACCGGGAGAGCCGCGCACAAGACGAAGCGCCCGCCGTCCGCACCTACCCACGCAGGGGCGGCGCCCCGAAGGCCGCGGGCTTCCCCGGCCACCGGGCCGCCGCTTCGGCCCGGTGGCGCACGTGGGCGCGTACCGGACGGCGCGGCGCGGGTCCTCCCTCAGGGCTCGGCGCGCCTCAGGCACTACGTCTTGCGAGCGCCGACCGAGACCACAGGGATCGTCCTGAGGTCGGGCGCCGTCACCGTCGCCCGTTTCCGCCAGATGAGACATGGGAGAGGGAGAACATGAGTGGTGAGCGGGCCTCGATCGAGGTGGACGAGTTCCTGCCGCATCCGCCGGCGAAGGTGTGGCGAGCGCTCACCGAGCCGGACCTGCTGGCCCGGTGGCTGATGCCGAACGACTTCAAGGCCGTCGTCGGGCACCGCTTCACGTTCACCGCCACGCCGATCCCGGCGGTCGGCTTCGACGGGACGATCGCGTGCCGCGTCCTCGACGTCGAGGACGCGGCACTGCTGCGCATCAGCTGGCGCGGCGGCGGCCTCGACACGACGGTGACGTGGCGGCTCGTGCCCGAGGGGCGCGGTACGCGCCTGTTCGTCGAGCACGCGGGCTTCGACCTGGACGACCCCGTCAACGCCCACGCCTTCCGGGGCATGGGCAGCGGCTGGCGCTCCAACATTCACCGCTCCCTGCACGACCTCCTCACCGACCTTCCCTGACCCACCCGCCCTGAGCGAGAACCCCGCACCGGCCCACTCGGCCGTGCTGCGGCTCGACCACACGGGATGTCGGACACGGCCGGGCCTCCGGACGCTGCCGACTCGCGCACGAGCGAAGGCGTTCGGTGGCCCCGGCCCGCGCGGAGACCGACAGCGCGCCCCCGCCCGGAGAGGGGGCGGAGGCGCGGGCGCGGGGGCGGGGTTCCGGGCTGGGGCGGTTGCGGCATTCGGTCAGGCGACGGGCTCCAGGGGCGGGTCGTCGGCGAACTGGGTGTGGTAGAGGTCGGCGTAGCGGCCGTCCGCGGCGAGGAGCTCCTCGTGCGTGCCGCGCTCGACGATGCGGCCGCTCTCCACGACGAGGATCAGGTCGGCGGCGCGGACCGTCGACAGGCGGTGCGCGATGACCACGGCGGTGCGGCCGTCGAGGGCCTCGGTGAGGGCCTCCTGGACCGCGGCCTCGGAGGTGGAGTCGAGGTGCGCGGTGGCCTCGTCGAGGATCACGACGCGCTGGCGGGCGAGCAGGAGCCGCGCGATGGTGAGGCGCTGGCGCTCACCGCCGGACAGGCGGTAGCCCCGCTCGCCGACGATCGTGTCGAGGCCGTCGGGCAGGCCCTCGATGAGGGCGTCGAGCCGGGCGCGGCGCAGGACGTCCCAGAGCTCCTCCTCGGACGCCTCGGGGCGGGCCAGCAGGAGGTTCTCGCGGATCGACTCGTGGAACAGGTGCCCGTCCTGCGTCACCATGCCGAGCGTGTCGCGGATGGCCTGGAACGACAGGTCGCGGACGTCGACGCCGCCGAGCCGGACGGCGCCGGAGTCGACGTCGTAGAGGCGCGGCAGCAGTTGCGCGATCGTCGACTTGCCCGCGCCGGACGAGCCGACCAGGGCGACCATCTGGCCGGGCTCGGCGCGGAACGACACGTCGTGCAGGACGTCGACGCCGCCCCGGGTGTCGAGGGTGGCGACCTCTTCGAGGGAGGCGAGGGAGACCTTGTCGGCCGACGGGTAGGCGAAGGTGACGTGGTCGAACTCGACGGCCACCGGGCCCTCGGGCACGTCGCCGGGCTCGGGCTTCTCGGCGACGAGCGGCTTGAGGTCGAGCACCTCGAAGACCCGCTCGAAGCTGACGAGCGCGCTCATCACCTCGACGCGGGAGCTGGCCAGGGCGGTCAGCGGCGCGTAGAGGCGGGTGAGCAGCAGGGCGAGGGCGACGACGGCGCCGGCGTCGAGGTGGCCGCGCAGGGACAGGAACCCGCCGACGCCGTAGACGAGCGCGAGGGCGAGCGCCGAGACCATGGTCAGCGCCGTGATGAAGACGTGCTGCACCATCGCGGTGCGGACGCCGATGTCGCGGACGCGGCGGGCCCGGGCGGCGAACTCGGCCGACTCGCGGGCCGGGCGCCCGAACAGCTTCACCAGCGTCGCGCCCGGGGCGGAGAACCGCTCGGTCATCTGGGTGCTCATCGCGGCGTCGTGCGCCGCGGCCTCGCGTTCGAGCTTCGCCAGGCGGGAGCCCATCCGGCGGGCCGGGAGGACGAACACGGGCAGGAGGACCAGCGCCAGCAGAGTGATCTGCCAGGAGATCCGCACCATCACGGCGAAGGTGAGCAGCACCGTCACGAGGTTGCTGACCACTCCGGAGAGGGTGTCGCTGAACGCGCGCTGGGCGCCGATCACGTCGTTGTTGAGCCGGCTGACCAGGGCGCCGGTGCGGGTCCGGGTGAAGAACGCGACCGGCATGCGCTGGACGTGGTCGAACACGGAGGTGCGCAGGTCGAGGATCAGCCCCTCGCCGATGCGCGCGGAGAGCCACCGGTTGAGGAGCCCGAGGGAGCCCTCGGCCAGCGCCAGAACCGCGATCACGATGGCGAGCCACACGACCGTGGACGTGGAGTCATGGTCGACGATCGCGTTGACGACCCATCCGGCGAGGACGGGCGTCGCGACGGCGATGACCGCCATCACCACGCTGAGCAGGAGGAAGGCCGTGAGTATGCCCCGGTGGGGGCGGGCGAAGCGGGCGATGCGGCCCAGCGTCGCCCGGGAGAACGGCCTGCTGTCCCTCGCGTTCATGGCGTGGTGCAGCGACATCCACGCCGTGACTTCCATGTCCATGGAGACCCCTGTGATCGTTAGCCTGGAACAGCAAGCATGCGACCTCAAGAAAGGTTGAGGTCAAGCCGCCGCAGGATCCCAGGGTCCCGCGGGGGTACGACAATTCCGCGAGGGGAAGGCTGCCTGTGGACATCGACGAACTCCGGTCCGACACTCCCGGCTGCGCGAAGGTGGCCCATCTCAACAACGCCGGGGCCGCGCTGCCGCCCCGTCCCGTCATCGACGCCGTCGCCGGGCACTTCGAACTGGAGTCGCTGATCGGCGGATACGAGGCCGCCGAACGCAACGAGGCGGCCATCGCGCACTTCTACGACGCCGTCGCCCGGCTGCTGGGCGCCCGCCCCGACGAGATCGCCTTCGTGGAGAACGCCACCCGGGCATGGGACATGGCGTTCTACGCGATCCCCTTCGCCGAGGGCGACCGCATCCTGACGACGACGAGCGAGTACTCCAGCAACGCGATCGCCTACCAGCAGGTGGCGGCGGCCAAGGGCGCCCGCGTGGAGGTCGTCCCGGACGAGGCCGACGGCACCCTCTCGCTGGACGCGCTGGAGGCCGAACTCGCCAAGGGCGACGTCCGGCTGGTGTCGCTGAACCACATTCCCACCCACAACGGGCTCATCAACCCGGCCGCCGAGGTCGGGCGGCTGTGCCGCGCGCACGGCGTCCTGTTCCTCCTGGACGCGTGCCAGTCGGTGGGGCATCTCGCCGTGGACGTCGAGGAGATCGGCTGCGACATCCTGTCGGCGACGGGGCGCAAGTTCCTGCGCGGCCCGCGCGGCACGGGCTTCCTCTACGTCCGGCGCGACATCCTGCGGACGCTCGTCCCGCCGTTCCTCGACCTCCAGGCCGCCGACTGGAAGGCGCCGGACGGGTTCGAGCTGCGCGACGACGCCCAGCGGTTCGAGACGTGGGAACGGCACGTCGCCGGGCAGATCGGGCTGGGCGTCGCCGCCGACTACGCGGCCGGCCTCGGGATGGAGTGGATCGAGGACCGCGTCCTTGGCCTCGCCGCCCGGCTCAGGGAGGAACTCGCCGAACGGCCCGGGATCACCGTCCTGGACCGGGGCGCGCGGCCGTCCGGCATCGTCACGTTCACCGTGGACGGACGCGAGCCGGCCGCCGTCAAGGCGGCGGCCAGGGAGCGGGGCGTCAACGTCAACGTGACCGACCCGCTCTCGCACGGATACGACCCGCACGCCCGTCCGTCGGCCGTGCGGGCCTCCGTGCACTACTACAACACCGACGAGGAACTGGAGCTGCTCCTGTCCGTGCTGTAGGCGGGCATGTCAGCCGTTGGAGCGCGCCGCGCTGATGTCGGCGAGCGCCGAGGCCGAGTCCTTCTCGATCGCCAGGTCGCCGATGGACACGATGCCCACCGGACGGCCGTCCTCGATGACGGGGAGCCGCCGGACGGACCGCTCGCGCATGATCTGCGCGGCCTTGTCGAGGGAGTCGTCGGGCCCCACCGTCGCGGTCACCTTGCTGGCGATCTGGCCGATCTTGGCCTGGGCGGGGTCGCCGCCTGCGGCGAGCCCGCGCACCACCAGGTCGCGGTCGGTGACGACGCCCTTCAGGTCGTCGCCCTCCGCCACCAGGACCGCACCGATCTCCTCGTCGCGCATCGCGCGCGCCACGGTGACGATGTCGAGCTCCGGCGACACCGACGTAGGCGAGCCGGTCATGATGTCGCGGACTTTCGTGGCCATCGCTCACTCACTCCTTGCTCGTGGGTCGTAGCCGGGAACGATGCGGCCCCTACCCCTCAGACCGGGCGTCACTCATCGCGTCAGGAAGGGCGCGAGCACCCTCCGGGCGGCGGCCTCGTCCACCACGAGCCGGTTCGGGTCCGAGGGGGCGGGACGGACGGGGATCGTGGCCGCGGCGACGCCGCCGCTCCCGTCGTACCCGCGCGCGAGCGCGCGCAGCGCCCCGGCGTCCAGCCGCGGCGTGCTGTCGATCGAACGGGCCGCGACGGCGAGGAAGCGCGCGAACCGGATCGGGTCCTTCGCCATGACCACCCCGGCCTGCCGCGCCGCCGAGGCGAGGAACTGCTGCTGGCGCCGGACGCGGTCGAGGTCCGAGCCGTCCCCGAGGCCGTGCCTGGTCCGGACGTAGGCGAGCGCCTGCTTCCCTCTCAGCCGGTGCCGGCCCGGGGGAAGGCTCAGCCCCGACTTGGCGTCGTCGACCGCCGTCGGCAGCGTCACCTCCACCCCGCCGAGGGCGTCCACCATCCGCGTGAAGCCACCGAAGTCGATCACTATGGTCTGGTCGATCCGGACGCCGGTCAGCGACTCCACCGTCCTGCGCGTGCAGGCGGCGCCGCCCCTCGGGAACGCCGTGTTGACCAGCGCCTGCCGCCCTCTGGCCCGGCCGCAGGCGGGCATCGGCACGAGCACGTCCCGCGGGATGCTCACCACCCGCGGCCTCTTCCGGTCGGCGGGGACGTGCACGAGCATCAGGGTGTCCGAGCGCGACGCGCCGCCGTAGCGGGCGTCCAGCCCGATGACCAGCACGTTCAGCGCCGTTCCCGCGGCGGGCGCGGTCGAGCCGGTCGCCGCCGGCCGCGCGTCCCGCCCGTGCAGGAGGACCGCCGGGACGAGGATCGCCGCGGCCGTCACCGCCGCGACCACGCCGAGCAGCGTCCACCGCACCATGCCCGTCACCCCTGCCATGCCCGTCACTCCCGCCATGCCCGTCCAGCGCCCCCTGCCGCGGCGCCCGTGCCGCGCCTCGTCCAGCAGCCGGCCGCGCTGGCGGGCGAGGGACGGCGGCGGCTCGTGCTCCAGGTCGCGGCCGAGGCCGCGGATCAGGTCGAGATCGTCCATGGTCACGCCTCCTCGCGGGTCGGGTCGGTGTCGCCGAGCGCCGCGCGCACCTTGCGCCGCGCCCGGTTGAGGCGGGAGCGGACCGTGCCGACCGGGATGCCGAGCGCCCGCGCCGCCTCCTCGTAGGACAGGTCGCCCCAGGCCACCAGGAGCAGGACGTCCAGGTCGCGGCGCGCCAGGCCGGACAGCGCCGCCGCCAGCGCGGGGCGGGTCGCCGACGCGGTCACCCCGGCCGCGACGCGGTCGTCGGGCCCCTCGACGGGGCCGTCCACGGGGCTGCGCCGCAGTGCCCGGTAGCGCGCGGCCTCCGCCCGGTGGTGCCGCGCCACCAGCTTCGTCGCGATGCCGAACAGCCACGGCCGCGCGTCACGCTGCTCCAGGTCGTAGCGGTTCCGCTTGCTGAACGCGACCAGGAACGTCTCCCCGACGACGTCCTCCGCCGCCTCCGGCCCGAGCCTGCGGGAGACGTACCGGTAGATCATCGCTGAGTAGCGGTCGAACAGCGCGGCGAACGCCTCGGGGTCGGCGAGCGATCTCTCGACGAGATCGGCGTCGCCTTCCCGAGCCGTCGGGGGAACGGTCATCGCGGCCACCATGGCATGCGCACCGGGCCTTCCCGTGGGGGGACGTTGTCAGCGATGTATCTCCGCGAACCCCGCACCAGGTTCACGGCGACACGGCGCGCGCCGATACGGATCCTGGCGAACCTTCCCGATAAAATGCGCATCCTCTATACGCACGGGGTTGTCGGCAGGACCGCTCCGCCGCCTGTCAGGGACGAGCAGAGGGGGTCTGCACGTGGGCGACGACGCCGAGCTCGACGCGGAACCGGCGCGCAACGGAACCGCCGAGTTCCGTGTGCCGGTGAAGGTCAACCTGACCCGTCCGGACATCGCCGTCCGCCGTCCCGCCGAACCTCGGGACGAGCCCGGCGACGAGGCTGCGGACGAGGTCGCGGACGAGGTCGTGGACGAGGTCGTGGACGAGGCTGCGGACGAGGCCGCCGGCGAGACCTCGGACGACACCGGCGACGAGGCGGCCGAGAAGCCGGCCGGCCCCACCTGGTACGTCCAGTTCACGCCTCCTCCCCCGGACGAGGAGCCCGAGCAGGAGGCGCCTTCCGCCGCTGCTGCTCCGCCCCCGGAGACCGAGCCCTGGCGGCCCACGTCCCGCTCCGTCCAGGAGGAGGAGCCCGCCCAGGAGGACGACACCTCCTCCCCTGCGGAGCAGTCCCCGGCCGAAGAGCGCCCCAAGGACGACGACGCCCGAACCACCGCGCCCCGGCAGGACCGTGCCGCCGCCGCACCGGCGGAACCGCAGGAGCGCACCGACGACGCCCGCGAGCCGCGCAGCGCCCCGCGACAGCGCCATGCCGCGCCGCCGAAGCCCGACGACGACCCGCCTCCGGCCGTCTCCCCCCGAAGCAGCGGACGCCACGCGATACGTCCCGCGGCCGAGCATCCCGAGGGCGCCCCCGAGCCGGAGGCACAGCGGAAAGCGGCGGGCGACGCCTCCGAGGCCGGCCCCGGCACGGCTCCGCCCGCCAGGGGGCGTCGGCACGCGCCCCCCTCTGACGCCGAACGCCCTCAGGGCGGGGCTCCGCACGCCGTCCCCGCGCCACCGCAACACCAGGAACACCCGGGCGACGTCCACCGACCGCGCGGCAGGCGGGCTCGCCCCGAACCGCCCGACGCCGAACGTCCGCAAGGCGCGCCCGCGCCGGCGGCGCAGCAGGGCGCACCTGGCGACGTCCGCGAGCCCCGTGCAGGCGCGGCGCCGGTGGCTCCGTCGCGGCAAGCGCCGCCTCCCCAGGGGGAACGCCCCCCGAGGCGCAACTGCGGCTTACCTGCTTGGCGGCGGTGGACGCGTTGATGTGCGGCGTCCGGAGTCGGTCACCTGGCGGGGCGCGCGGGGGCG
>NZ_JBEUPA010000176.1:0-15524 GCF_040492065.1 Actinomadura sp. NPDC000929
CAGGGCCGCGCCGTCCGCGCCGTCCGGGCCGGAGGCGCCGGCGCGGCCGTGCGCGCCGCTGAGCCGCTCGGCGTGCTCCTGGAGGGAGCGGACGCCGACCTGGCCGCCGGCGACGGCCTCGATGCCCTGCACGGCCGCCGCGAGGCCCTGGACGGTCGTCACGCACGGTACGCCCCGCAGCACGGCCGCGGTACGGATCTCGTAGCCGTCGAGCCGCGGCCCGGACTGGCCGGGGCTGCCGAAGGGAGTGTTGACGATGAGGTCGACCTCGCCGTCCAGGACGCGCCGCACGATCGTGGGCTCGCCGGACGGGCCCGGACCCTCGCTGTGCTTGCGCACGATCTTGGCACGCACGCCGTTGCGGCGCAGGACCTCCGCGGTCCCTTCCGTGGCAAGAATCTCAAAGCCCAGGTCAGCCAGGCGCTTCACGGGGAACACCATGTGCCGTTTGTCGCGGTTCGCGACGGACACGAACGCCCGCCCCTTGGTCGGCAGCGACCCGTACGCGGCCTGCTGCGACTTGGCGAACGCGGTGCCGAACACCTCGTCGATGCCCATGACCTCGCCGGTGGAGCGCATCTCGGGGCCGAGGACGATGTCGACGCCCTGCCCGTGCTCGTTGCGGAACCGGTCGAAGGGCAGGACGGCCTCCTTCACCGCGATCGGCGCGTCCAGCGGCAGGGTCCCGCCGTCGCCGGCCTCGGGCAGCATGCCCTCGGCGCGCAGCTCGGCGATGGTCGTGCCCATCATCACGCGGGCCGCCGCCTTGGCGAGCGGCACGGCGGTCGCCTTGGAGACGAACGGCACCGTGCGGGAGGCCCGCGGGTTCGCCTCCAGCACGTACAGGACGCCCGCGGACAGCGCGTACTGGACGTTCATCAGCCCGCGCACGCCGACGCCGCGCGCGAGCGCCTCCGTCGACTCGCGGATGCGGCGGATGTCGTCGTGCCCCAGCGTGATGGGCGGCAGGGCGCACGCCGAGTCGCCGGAGTGGATGCCGGCCTCCTCGATGTGCTCCATCACGCCGCCGAGGTACAGCTCCTCGCCGTCGAACAGCGCGTCCACGTCGATCTCGATGGCCTCGTCCAGGAAGCGGTCGACCAGGACGGGGTGCTCGGGGCTGGCCTCGGTGGCGCGGGCCATGTACGACTCCAGCGTGGAGTCGTCGTACACGATCTCCATGCCGCGCCCGCCGAGCACGTAGGACGGGCGGACGAGGACGGGGTAGCCGATCTCGGCGGCGATCTCCCGCGCCTCCTGGTAGGACGTGGCCGTGCCGTGCTTGGGGGCGAGCAGCCCCGCCCGGTGCAGGACGCGTCCGAACGCCCCGCGCTCCTCGGCGAGGTGGATGCTCTCCGGCGAGGTGCCCACGATCGGCACGCCGGCGTCCTTCAGCTTCTGGGCGAGGCCGAGGGGCGTCTGGCCGCCGAGCTGGACGATGACGCCCGCGACCTCGCCGGACCGCTGCTCCGCGTAGACGACCTCCAGCACGTCCTCCAGCGTGAGGGGCTCGAAGTAGAGCCGGTCGGAGGTGTCGTAGTCGGTGGAGACCGTCTCGGGGTTGCAGTTGACCATCACGGTCTCGTAGCCCGCCTCGGCCAGCGTGAACGACGCGTGGACGCAGGAGTAGTCGAACTCGACGCCCTGGCCGATGCGGTTGGGGCCGCTGCCCAGGATGATGACCTTCGGCTTGGCGCCCGGCGGTACCTCGGTCTCCTCGTCGTAGGCGGAGTAGAGGTAGGGGGTCTGCGCCTCGAACTCGGCGGCGCAGGTGTCCACGGTCAGGTAGACGGGGCGGATGCCGAGGGCGTGGCGCAGCTCGCGCACGACCTCTTCGGAGAGGTTGCGCAGCTCGCCGATCTGCGCGTCGGAGAACCCGTGCCGCTTGGCGCGCAGCAGCTTGTCCTTGGTGAGCGCGTCGTCGGCGGTGCGGATCTCCTCCGCGACCTCGTTGATGGCGGCGATCTGGTCCAGGAACCAGGGGTCGATGCCGGTCGCCTCGTAGAGCTCCTCGACGGTGGCTCCGGCCCAGAGCGCGCGCTGGACGTCCCTGAGCCGCCCGTCGTGGGGGCGGCGGGCCGACTCGACGAGCGCGGCGGCGTCGGCGTCGGCCGCCCAGCTGAACGAGGTGCCCTTCTGCTCCAGGGACCGCAGGGCCTTCTGCAGGGCCTCGGTGAAGCACCGCCCGATGGCCATGGCCTCGCCCACGGACTTCATGTGCGTGGTGAGCGTGCCGTCGGCCCCGGGGAACTTCTCGAACGCGAACCGGGGCACCTTCACCACGACGTAGTCGAGCGTCGGCTCGAACGAGGCGGGCGTCTCGCGGGTGATGTCGTTCGGGATCTCGTCCAGCGTGTACCCGATGGCCAGCTTCGCCGCGATCTTGGCGATGGGGAAGCCGGTGGCCTTGGAGGCCAGGGCCGAGGACCGCGACACCCGCGGGTTCATCTCGATGACGATCATCCGGCCGGTGCCGGGGTGCACGGCGAACTGGATGTTGCAGCCGCCGGTGTCGACGCCGACCTCGCGGATCACCGCGATCGCGACGTCCCGCATGTTCTGGTACTCGCGGTCGGTCAGCGTCAGCGCGGGGGCGACGGTGATCGAGTCGCCGGTGTGCACGCCCATCGGGTCGAGGTTCTCGATCGAGCACACGATCACCACGTTGTCGCGGCGGTCGCGCATGACCTCCAGCTCGTACTCCTTCCAGCCGAGGATCGACTCCTCCAGGAGCACCTCGCCGGTCGGGGACGCGTCCAGCCCGGCCCCGGCGATGCGGCGCAGGTCGTCCTCGTCGTGGGCGAAGCCGGAGCCGCGCCCGCCCATCGTGAACGACGGCCGGACGACGAGGGGGTAGCCGAGCTCGCCCGCCGCCGCCAGGCAGTCCGCCATCGAGTGGCAGATGACCGACCGGGCGGACTCGGCGTTCAGGCCCTGCTCGCGGGCGACCTTGGCGACGACCTCCTTGAACCGCTCGCGGTTCTCCCCGGCCTGGATCGCGTCCACGTCGGCGCCGATCAGCTCGACCTCGTACTTGGCCAGGACGCCGCTCTCGTAGAGCGCGATGGCGGTGTTCAGGGCCGTCTGGCCGCCGAGGGTCGGCAGCAGCGCGTCCGGCCGCTCCTTGGCGATGATCTTCTCGACGACCTCCGGGGTGATCGGCTCGACGTAGGTCGCGTCGGCGAACTCGGGGTCGGTCATGATCGTGGCCGGGTTGCTGTTCACCAGCGTGACCCGCAGGCCCTCGGCCTTGAGCACCCGGCACGCCTGGGTGCCGGAGTAGTCGAACTCGCACGCCTGCCCGATGACGATCGGCCCGGAGCCGATGACGAGGACGGAGTTCAGATCTTCGCGGCGCGGCATTACTTCGACGCCTCCATCAGTTCGCAGAAACGGTCGAAGAGGCCGGAGGCGTCGTGCGGGCCGGCCGCGGCCTCCGGGTGGTACTGGACGCTGAACGCCGGGCGCTCCAGCAGCCTCAGCCCCTCGACGCACCCGTCGTTCAGGTTGACGTGGCTGACCTCGCCGGGCCCGTAGGGGGTGGCGAACGGCCCGTCGGCGGGCGCGTCCACGGCGAACCCGTGGTTGTGCGCCGACACGTCGACCTTGCCGGTCGTCCGGTCCTGGACGGGCTGGTTGATGCCCCGGTGCCCGAACCTCAGCTTGTAGGTGCCGAGGCCGAGCGCGCGGCCGAAGATCTGGTTGCCGAAGCAGATCCCGAAGAACGGCGTCCCGGTGTCGAGGACGCCCCGCAGCGCGTCCACGGCGTAGTCCGCGGCGGCCGGGTCCCCGGGGCCGTTGGAGAAGAACACGCCGTCGGGGGCGAGGGCGAGGATGTCGCCGGCCGTGCTGGTCGCCGGCAGGACGTGCACCTCGCAGCCCCGCTCGGACATCCGGTACGGCGTCATCGACTTGATGCCGAGGTCGACGGCCGCGACCGTGTAGCGCTTCTCGCCCCGCGCCGGGATGACGTAGGGCTCCCGGGTGGAGACGTCCCGGGCCAGGTCGGCGCCCTCCATCGAGGGGCTCTGCCGGACGCGCTCGACGAGGGCGTCCTCTCCGGCGAGAGCGGCGTCCGCGCCGCTGAAGATGCCGGCGCGCATCGCGCCCCGGTCGCGCAGGTGCCGCGTCAGCGCCCGCGTGCCGGGGATGGCGATGCCCACCACCCCCTGCTCGCGCAGCGCCGAGCCGAGCGAGCCCGTGGCGCGCCAGTTGGACGCCACGCGGGCGGGCTCGCGCACCACGTAGCCGGCCACCTGGATGCGGCGCGACTCGGGGTCTTCGGCGTTGACGCCGGTGTTGCCGATGTGGGGGGACGTCATCGCCACGATCTGGCGCGCGTACGAGGGGTCGGTCAGGGTCTCCTGGTAGCCGGTCATGCCGGTGTTGAAGACCATCTCGCCGAAGGTCTCGCCCTCGGCCCCGTACGCGGCCCCGCGGAACACCCTGCCGTCTTCCAGAACGAGCAGAGCAGGGTTCATTGGAGCTTCCCTTCGAGGACGGTCGGCTTGCCGCGCAGGAACGTCGCGACGACCCGTCCGGGCAGCTCCAGCCCCGCGAACGGGGTGTTGCGGCTCTTGGAGGTCATCGCCGACGGGTCGACGGCGCGGCGCGGCGCCGGGTCGTACAGCGTGATGTTGGCGGGGGAGCCGGCCTCCAGCGGACGTCCCTGTCCGGAGAGGCGGCCGATGCGGGCGGGGCGGACCGACATGCGGTCGGCGACCCCGGCCCAGTCGAGCAGACCGGTCTCGATCATGGCCTCCTGGACGACCGGCAGCGCCGTCTCCAGGCCGATCATGCCCATGGCGGCCACGGCCCACTCGGTCTCCTTGGCCTCGACCGGGTGGGGGGCGTGGTCGGTGGCGACGCAGTCGATCGTCCCGTCGGCGAGGGCGTGCCGCAGCGCGGTGACGTCGTCGGCGGTGCGCAGCGGCGGGTTGACCTTGAAGATCGGGTCGTAGGACCCGGCCTTGGCGTCGTTCAGCAGCAGGTGGTGGGGGGTGACCTCGGCGGTCACCGGGCAGCCCTTGCTCTTGGCCCAGCGGATGATCTCCACCGAGCCGGCCGTGGAGACGTGGCACACGTGCAGCCGCGACCCGACGTGCTGGGCCAGCAGCACGTCCCGGGCGATGATCGCCTCCTCGGCGACGGCGGGCCAGCCGCGCAGGCCGAGCGCCGCGGACATCTCGCCCTCGTTCATCTGGGCGCCCTCGGTGAGGCGCGGCTCCTGGGCGTGCTGGGCGACGACGCCGTCGAACGCCTTCACGTACTCCAGGGCCCGGCGCATGATGACCGCGTCCGACACGCAGTGCCCGTCGTCGGAGAAGACCCGCACCCCGGCGGCGGAGTCGGCCATCGCGCCCAGCTCGGCGAGCTGCTCGCCGGCGATGCCGCGGGTGACCGCCCCGACCGGCTGGACGTCGCAGTACCCGGCCTCGCGCCCGAGGCGCCACACCTGCTCGACCACGCCGGCCGTGTCGGCGACGGGGTCGGTGTTGGCCATCGCGTGGACGGCGGTGAACCCGCCCATCGCGGCGGCCCGCGTGCCGGACTCGACGGTCTCGGCGTCCTCGCGGCCCGGCTCGCGCAGGTGGGTGTGCAGGTCGACGAGACCGGGCAGGGCCACGAGCCCGGCGGCGTCGACGACCTCGGCGCCGGCCTCGTCCAGGCCGGTCCCGACCGCGGCGATCGCGCCGTTACGGACGAGGATGTCGGCGGTCCGGCCGCCGAGGATCCGGGCGCCCTTGATGATGTGGGTGCTCACTGGGGGACCTCCTGGCCGATGGCGGGCTCGGAGCCTCCGAGCAGCAGGTAGAGGACGGCCATGCGCGCGCTGACGCCGTTGGCGACCTGCTCGACGATCGTGGAGCGGACCGAGTCGGCGACCTCGGCGGCGATCTCGACGCCGCGGTTCATCGGCCCGGGGTGCATGACGATGGCGTGGTCGGGCAGCTCGGCCATGCGCTCGGCGTCCAGCCCGTAGCGGCGGCTGTACTCGCGCACCGTCGGGAAGTAGGCGGCGTTCATGCGCTCCTGCTGGACGCGCAGCATCATGATCACGTCGCTCTTCGGGATGACCGCGTCCAGGTCGTAGGACACCGAGCAGGGCCAGGTGTCGATCGCGACCGGCAGCAGGGTCGGCGGCGCGACCACGGTGACGTCGGCGCCGAGCGTGTCCAGCAGCAGGACGTTGGATCGTGCCACGCGGCTGTGCAGCACGTCGCCGACGATCGTGACCTTGCGGCCCTCCAGATCGCCCAGGCGCTTGCGCATCGTGAACGCGTCCAGCAGCGCCTGCGTGGGGTGCTCGTGGGTGCCGTCGCCGGCGTTGACCACGCTCCCCCGCACCCAGCCGGCCAGCCGGTGCGGCGCGCCCGAGGCGTTGTGCCGGATGACGACGCCGTCCGCGCCCATCGCCTCCAGGGTGAGCGCCGTGTCCTTCAGGCTCTCGCCCTTGGAGACGCTGGAGCCCTTGGCGGAGAAGTTGATCACATCGGCGGACAGCCGCTTGGCCGCGGCCTCGAACGAGATGCGGGTGCGGGTGGAGTCCTCGAAGAACAGGTTGACGACCGTCCGGCCGCGCAGCGTCGGCAGCTTCTTGATGGAGCGGCCCGCGATCTGCGCGAGTTCCTCGGCCGTGTCGAGGACGAGCAGCGCGTCGTCGCGGGTGAGGTCGGCGGCGGAGATCAGGTGGCGGTTCATTCGGTACCCCCCGTCGGGCCGAGCAGCACCGCGTCGCGCCCGTCGTTCTCGTCCAGCAGGACCTTCACGGTCTCGCGCATCGAGGTGGGCAGGTTCTTGCCCACGTAGTCGGCGCGGATCGGCAGCTGCCGGTGCCCGCGGTCCACCAGCACCGCCAGCTGGACGGCGCGGGGCCGGCCGAGGTCGTTCAGCGAGTCCAGCGCGGCGCGCACCGTGCGCCCGGAGAACAGCACGTCGTCGACGAGCACGACGACCCTGTCGTCGATCCCCTCGGGGGGCAGCTCCGTGCGGCCGAGGGCGCGGGCGGGCCGCATCCGCAGGTCGTCCCGGTACATGGTCACGTCGAGCGAGCCCCAGGGCACCGGGCGGCCCTCGACCTCGCGCAGGGCGCCGGCGAGCCGCTCGGCCAGCGTCACGCCCCGGGTCTGGATGCCGAGCAGCAGGACGTCGTGGCCGCCCTTGGTCCGCTCGAGGATCTCGTGTGCGATGCGGGTCAGCGCGCGCCTGATGTCGGGACCCTCCAGAACGGCCTTGGGCCGGGGGTCACCGTCCGCCACGCGCTGCTCCTGCCTGGAGGCAGCATTCACCGCCGAAACCTCCTTCCCCGCCTCACGGGACGGGCCTTAAAGGACGTCGTGTCCCCCACACGTTAGCAGCCGGCCCCGCCTGCGCCGCACCCCGGCCCGGTCCCCGTCTTCGCAGGTGAGAGGGGTCACATTACGGGGCGTCCCGGGGGCCGGGGCGCCCGCCCGCGCGGGCCGCCGCACCCCCGCCCGCACGGGCCGGCCGCGATCCGGACGGCCCGGATCGAGTCCTGCGGATTCGACCGCTTTTTTCCAATCAGCTTGACCTGGGGCCGTACCCGTTTTACCGTCACTGTCCGTAACCATCCCTGGAGACAGAGTCCTGAGGCCCCCTGGCTTCGCGAATCTGTCTCCCCCCGGTGACAGCCGGGGTTCGACGACGACGAAAGTGAGCCTGGGGGGCCGCATCATGCCGTCTGAATATGCAAAGGCTCTCGGCGCGCGCCTGCGCGCCATCCGCACCCAGCAGGGCCTGTCCCTGCACGGTGTGGAAGAGAAGTCACGCGGCCGCTGGAAGGCCGTCGTCGTGGGTTCGTACGAGCGGGGCGACCGCGCCGTCACCGTTCAGAAGCTGGCCGAGCTCGCCGATTTCTATGGCGTGCCGGTTTCCGAGTTGCTGCCCGGCGGAGCCGCGCCGAGCCCGCTCGGGCCTACACCCAAGCTCGTGATCGATCTAGAGCGGTTGCAGCAGCTTCCGAAAGACAAGGCCGGTCCTCTCGCCCGCTACGCCGCGACGATCCAGAGCCAGCGGGGCGACTACAACGGAAAGGTCCTGTCCATCCGTCAGGAGGACCTGCGATCACTCGCGGTCATCTATGACAAGTCCCCGACCGAGCTCACCGAGGAGCTGATCGGCTGGGGCGTCCTCGACCCGGAGGCGCGCCGCGCCGTCGAGTCGTTCTGAGTCACCGCACGACCTGTTTCACCGCACGACCTGTTTCACCGCACGACCTGTTTCACCGCACGACCTGTTTCACCGCACGACCGTGACGGGGTCCGGCACCGCGCCGGGCCCCGTTCCGCGTGCGCGCCGCCGCCCCGGGCGCGGGACGAGCAGGGCCAGCGGGAGGACGGCCGCCATGACGGCGGCGCTCACCGCGAACCCGGCGGAGAACCCGCCCTCGCCGGGAACGGCCACGACGATGACCGCGCTGACCTGCGTACCGAGGGACGCTCCGACCGTCCGCAGCAGCGTGTTGATGCCGGTGGCCACGCCGGTCTCCCCCGGCGGGACGGCCGCGACCACCAGGGTCGCCACGGCGGCGTAGGCGAAGCCGAGGCCGATGCCCCGCGCCAGGCCGCCCACGTAGAGCTGCCACATGGCGCCGTGCTCGACCGCCACGAACGCGTAGCCGAGGCCGGTCGTCGCCGCGCCGCCGAGCAGCACCGCGCGGGAGCCGACGCGCCGGTCGAGCAGGCCCGCCGTCATGCCCGCGACGGTCATGCCGACGCTGGCGGGGAGCTGGAGCAGCGCCGCCTGCGTGGCCGTCCCGCCGAAGCCGTACCCGGTGCCCTCCGGGAGCTGGACGAGCAGGGGGAACAGCAGCCCGCCCGCCATCAGGGCGTAGCCGGACAGGAGCGAGGCGGCGTTCGCCGTCCACACCCCGCGCACCCGCATGAGGCGCAGGTCGATCAGGGGCTCGCGGACGCGGCCCTCCACCCACAGCCAGGCGCCGGCCGCCGCCAGCGCGAGCGCGATGAGCCCGAGGACGCCGGGGGACGTCCAGCCCCAGTCCATCCCCTCGGTGAGGGCGGTGAGCGCGGCCACCAGCCAGGCGGCGAAGAGGGCGGCGCCCCACCAGTCGACCCGCGCCGCCGGGCGCGGGCCCTCGCCGCGGTGTCCGGCCGGAACGATCCACCAGGCCAGGACGACGCCGGGCACCAGCCCGACGACCGGCAGCCACAGCAGCCAGCGCCAGCCGAGCAGGTCGATGATCGGCCCTGCCAGGCACCACGACACGGCGCCGCCGAGGCCGAGCATGGACGACATGAGCCCGACGGCCGGGGCCCGCCGGGCGGGCGGCAGGACGTCTCGGATGATCGTGTACGCCAGCGGGAAGACGCCGCCGCCGACGCCGGACAGGACGCGCCCGGCGAGCATGACCGGCACCGTCCCGGCCAGCGCCGCGACGAGCGTCCCGGCGGTGGCGACCGCGAGCACGGCGAGCAGCACGCGGCGCGCTCCGTACAGGTCGCCGAGCCGCCCGACCACCGGCGTGGCCACGGCCGCGGACAGCGTCATCGCCGTGAGCGCCCACGCCGCGCCCGCCGGGGTCGTGTGCAGCCCGTGCTGGATCTGCGGCAGCGCGGGCGTCACCACGGCCATCGAGAGCGAGTAGGCCATCACGCCGAGGAAGGCCAGCAGGGGGACCAGTCCGCGCCCGCCCCGCCCCGTCACCGCGCCCTCCCGAAGTTCGCCCCCCTAACAATCTCATAGTGGGACGAACCACCCCGCTCCCGCCTTGCCGTCGGCTACCGGCGCCGCCGCCGCTGAGGATCTCTCCACCGCCGTGCCGGACGCGGGAAGGCCGTCAGTCCGCGGGCGAGGACCAGGCGACCGGGAGGGCGGAGGGCCCGTTGATGACGTGGCCCGGCTTGCGGGTGATCTCGTCCGACGGCACCGCCAGCCGCAGGGACGGCAGCTCGCGGGTGAGCAGCGCGACGGCCGTCTCCACCTCCATGTGCCCGAGGTGGCGCCCGATGCAGTGGTGCGGGCCGTAGCCGAAGGACAGGTGCCGGTTCGGGGTGCGGCCGAAGTCCATGCGGTGCGGGTCGGTGAAGACGCGCGGGTCGCAGTTCGCGGCGTCGTGGGACGGGATGACCAGGTCTCCGGGCGCGAGCCGCTCGCCGCTCGGCAGCGTCACCTCGCGGGTGACCCGGCGCGGCAGGTCGTCCGCCGCGGTCGTGGAGAACAGGCGCTCCAGCTCGGTGACCGCGCCGGGGACGGCCTCGGGATGCGCGCTGAGGTAGCCGTAGGCGGTCTCGTGGTCCTCGTAGGGGTGGGTGAGCAGGACGTGGATCTGCGTGCCGATGCTGCTCGCCACGGTCTCCCAGCCGCCGAGCACCAGCGTCATCGGCAGCTTGACCCGGCGGTCGAACGGCAGGCCCGCGGCGCCCTCGGCGACCTGGGACAGCAGATCCTCGGACGGGTCGCGCCGCCGCTCCTCCACGAGGCCGCTGAGGTAGCCGACCATCGCCGTCTGAGCCTCGGCCGCGTCGACGCGGGTCTGGGCGCTGGTGCCGAGGAACGCGTCGCCCCAGGCGTGGAAGCGCAGCCGGTCCTCCTTGGGCAGCCCCATCATGTCGCAGATCAGGTCGAGCGAGAACGGCAGCGCGAAGGCCGTGACGAGGTCGGCGGGCTCCTCGCCCGCGAGCATCGCCGTCAGCTGCGCGGCCGCCCGCCCCTGCGCCTTGCGCCGCAGCCGCTCGGTGGCCTGCGGCGAGAACCAGTCCTTGACGGCGCCGCGGACGGCCGCGTGGTTCTCCATGTCCAGGCCCAGCATCGTCCCTTCGAGGTCGACGGCGTCGGCGTCGAGAGCCGCCTCCCGGGAGAACGCCTCCTGGTCGCGCAGCACCTGCTCGACGTCGTGGTAGCGGGTGACGAGCTTGGCCGTGGTGCCGTCGTGGCGCCGCACCTCGGCGACGCCGGTGCCGGTCTCGCGGATCTCGTGGTAGCGCGGGTTCTTGTGCAGCCCCGGCCGGTTGACGCCGTCGGCGTCGCTGTCGAGCGGATGCGGGATGCGGGCGGGTGCGGACTGCTCCGGGGCGGCGTCGAGGGCCATCCGGCGGATCCCTTCGTCGTACGGACGCGGCGGGGCTCGAAGGCCGGACCGTCAACGGCAGGCCAGCCGAGACCCACGGTTCGGAATGCCTGCCAGAAGGATTTCCACGTTCGCCCGCGTCACAAACCCATGATCGTCCCGTTGCCGCGCAGGGCCTCGACGCGCTCGGGGGGCAGGCCCAGGACGTCCCGGAGCACCTCGTCCGTGTGCTCGCCGAGGGTGGGCGCGGGAACCGGCGGCGGCGAGGACCCGCCGAACCGCACGGGCGAGCCCGGGGCCAGGTGGAGGCCCACGCCCGGCTGGTCGAGCGGCGCCATGAGCGGCTCGTCGCGCAGTCCGGCGGCCACCTCCGCGAAGTCGCGGTAGCGGGACCACAGGACGGACGTGCGCTCCAGTCCGTCCGCGACCTGCTCGCAGGTGCGGGAGGCGAACCACGACGCGAGCACGCCTCCCAGCGCCTCGCGGTGGCCGTAGCGGTCGCCGGCGCGGCGGAAGTCGGCGCCCAGAGCACGTTCGAGGGCTCCGACCACCTCGCCGAGGCCGGTCGCCTCGACTAGGTCGCGCCAGTGCCGGGCCGTGAGGACCGCCACCATGACCCGTCCGTCGGCCGTGGCGAAGTCGCGCCCGAAGTCGCCGAAGAGGTGGTTGCCGAGCCGCGCCCGGGGCTCGCCGAGCTGGGCCTCCGCGAGGTACCCGAGGTTCCCCGCGGTGGCCAGGGCGACGTCCCGCAACGCGACCCGGATCTGCCGGCCCTCGCCGGTGCGCAGCCGGTGCCGCTCCGCCGCCAGCAGCCCGACGGCCATGTAGAGGCCGCACGCCACGTCCCACGCGGGCAGCGCGTGGTTGACGGGGGCCTCCTGACCGGCCGGACCCGTGATCGACGGGAAGCCCGTGGCGGCGTTCACCGTGTAGTCGACGGCGTTGCCGCCCTCCCGGGTCCCCTGCAGCCGGACGTGGATCAGGTCGGGCCGCGCGGCCCTCAGCTCCTCGTAGGACAGCCCCGGCCGCGGCGGCGCGTTGGTCAGGACCGCCCCGCCGTGCGCGACGAGTCCGGCGACCAGCTCGCGGCCCTCGGGCGAGCGCAGGTCGACGGCGACCGACCGCTTGCCCTTGTTCAGCCCGGCCCAGTACAGGCTGCGGCCGGACGGCGCGAGCGGCCACCGGTCGATGTCGGGCCCGCCGCCGATCTGGTCGACGCGGATGACGTCCGCGCCGAGCTGCGCCAGGGTCATCCCGCCCAGCGGCGTCGCGACGAAGCTGGACAGCTCGATGACGCGCATCCCGTCCAGCGGCAGTAGGTCGGACATCCGGCCATGTCTACCAACCGCCCTCCGCCGTGCCGCGACCGGGGTGAGACCGCGCCGGAGGGGCCGGCTCGGGGGTTGCGGACCCTCCGGCGCGATCGGTCCGGCCGCCGGAGGGGGGACGCGGCCTCCCATGGCGGGGCGGCGCCCCCGGCCTCCGGCGGGGCCGGCCCGGGGAGGGGGACGGCCTCCGGGGTGGCTCAGCCGGCCTCGGGGACGGGCAGCGTGGGCTGCCCGTCGACGCCGAGGGTGTCCTCGACGAGGGTGACGAAGACCTCGGCGTCGTGCAGCAGCTCCTCCGCGTCGCGCGGGGTGACGGCGCGCGGCAGGCCCGCCTCGGCGGCGGCGCGCTTGTCGGCGCCGGCGGCGAAGAAGGCGGCCCACTCCCGCAGCGCGGGCTCGGCCTCGGGCAGCAGCACCCAGACGCTGCGCGGACGGCCGCGGCGATGGGTCTCCAGAGGCTCCTTGGACGCCAGGACCGCGGCGGCAGCGCGCAGCGCCGCCAGGTGGGCGCACACGTAGCGGACGGCCGGCGAGGTGGCCTCGGCCGCCTCGGCGAGGCCCATGCGGGCGGCGTGCAACTGCCCGACGGCCGTGTGCGCCGGGCGCGGCGCGGGCATCGGGCGGTGGCGTGGGCGAGGACTGGGGGACGGGACGGACTGGGCTGCGGAGTGGACTCCGCGTGCGGTCATCGTTCCGGACATCTCTGCCTCCTTCCGGGGCTCGGGCCGGCCGGGCGGAGAGCTTCCCCTCTCTCCGCCCGGCCGTCGGCCCCGCCGAAACACCGCGATCGGCGGGACGTCGCCCTGGCGCGGGCCGCGAGTCCCGCACCACATCGAACATAAGTTCGATGCGCTTCACAGTAAACCGCCCTGACGGCGATTCGTCAACGTGTTCGAACGCGTGTCGTATCCCGCAGGTCAGCGGGGTTGACAGCGGCCCGGACGCGGCGCTCGCGGGGAGGCTAGCGAGCCCGCCTGACGTGCACGGGGACGCCCGTGCCGACGAGGTCGGGGAAGTACTCGGCGATGTGCATCGGCATGCGGACGCAGCCGTGCGAGGCGGGGTGCAGGGGCACGTCCAGGGCGCCGTGGAAGGCGATGCCGCCGTTGAAGTAGATGGGGTTGTAGAGCTGCCCCAGGGGCGAGGTCTCCCAGCCGGAGGCACGGCGCCCGGTCCGGAAGTCGCCCGTGCCGGTCGTGGCGTAGCGGCAGCGCGCGACGGTGGCGCCCCGGTCCTTGGCGCAGTAGTACTCCCCCGACCCTGACGACACGTGCGTGATGAGCCGCGGCCTTCCGTCCTTGTAGAGGACGAGGTACTGGCGCTTCAGATCCACGTCGACGCGGTTCCTCTCGCGCTTCTTGGCAACCGGCCGAGGCTCCTTGGGGGCGTCCAGGGCCCTCCAGAACGAGGCGGAGAGCGTGCTCTTCTGCTTGAGGCGGTTCACCGCCTGGAACGCCCACACGGCCGTCTGCGTGGACGGCCCGTACCTCCCGTCGGCCTTCCCCGGGTCGTAGTGCAGTGCCTTGAGGCGCTGCTGGAGCGCCTTGACGTCGGGCCCCTTGGCACCCGGTTTCAGCTTGCGGTGCGTGGGACTCGGTTTGGGCGTCGCCGGCGCCTTCGACGGCGTCGCCTTCGTCTTCGTCCCCTCCGACGGGGCGGGAGCCGCCGCGTCGATGTCGTCGCAGCCCGTCAGGACGACGGCCGCGATCAGCAGAACCGCGCTCTTCCGCACGTCGATCGCTCTCCCTCGCATGCGCTGACCTTAAAGTTCTACCCATGCATCCGAATGCCGAAATCGTCGCGAAGGCTCTGCTCGACCTGGGCGCGACGGGAGCGATCGTCGAACTGCCCGACTCCGCGAGGACGGCGCAGGCCGCGGCGGAGCAGCTGGGCTGCGAGGTCGGCGCGATCGCCAACAGCCTGGTGTTCGACGCCGACGGGTCCCCGCTGCTGGTGATGACCAGCGGCGCGCACCGCGTCGACACGGTGAAGGTCGCGGCGCTGGTGGGCGCGGCGAAGGTGCGGCGGGCGTCGCCGGAGTTCGTCCGGGAGGCGACCGGCCAGCCGATCGGGGGCGTCGCGCCGGTCGGCCATCCGGAGCCGATCCGCACGCTGGTGGACGTCTGGCTGGACAGGCACGACGAGGTGTGGGCGGCGGGCGGGCACCCGCACACCGTCTTCCCGACGTCGTACGGCGAACTGCTGAGGATCACCGGCGGGACCCCCGCCGAGGTCGAGTGACGGCAGGCGAGGCAGGGGAAGGGGTGGAGTGATGGAACTGTGGCACAACCCGCGCTGCTCGAAGAGCCGCGCCGCCAAGACCGCGCTGGACGAGGCGGGCGTGGAGTACACCGAGCGCCGCTACCTGGACGAGCCGCCCACGGCGCGGGAGCTTGACGAGGTCCTCGCCCGCATCGGCGCCGAGCCGTGGGACGTGGCGCGGCTGAACGAGCCGGTCGCCAAGGAGCTCGGGCTCAAGAACCTCGAACGCGACCGGGCCCGCTGGATCGAGATCATGGTCGCGAACCCGGTGCTGATCCAGCGTCCGATCGTCGTGGCGGACGCGAGCGCCGTCGTGGCGCGCGATGCCGAATCGGTGCGCAAGGCCCTCGACAGCCAGTGACACTGGTGTGATTCTGGGGAGTCGGGAAACGGCGCAGGGGCCGAGCACCGGAGGGGTGATGGCGACGCAGATGCGGACGGGTCCGGCGGCGCGCGACCCGCAGTTCCGGGGAATCGACCCTCCCGCGCTCAACCAGGTCATCAGGCAGCTCCTGGACGCGCAGAACGCGATCCAGGGGTGGCTGAACGGCCATCGCCCGCCGCCCGGCGTCTCCGCGGCCGGGTACCGGCAGGCCGACGAGGTGGCGCGGTGGGCCGCCGAGCAGCTCGGGATGCTGACGCGCCGGTACAACTTCGCGGTCACCCATCCCTCCCCCGGCGGAGGCATCGACATGCCGCCGGCGCCCACCCCGGCCCCGGCGCCGCGGACGACCGGAGGCGGCCCGGCGGGGGCGCCGCGGCCGGTGAAGGCGCCGCCGCACCGGACCCCGCCCGCCTCGACACCGTCGTGGCCAACGCGGGCGTCATGATCCTCGGACCGATCACGGGCACCGACACCACCGACTGGCGCCGGATGATCGGGCTCA
>NZ_JBEUPA010000177.1:0-15283 GCF_040492065.1 Actinomadura sp. NPDC000929
TACCACTGGGCCCTCGTTCACCCCTCCGGCGCGGGTTGGGGCCGCGGCGCCCCCCCCCCCCCCGCCGGGCCCCCCCCCGCGCCGCCCGCGGCGGACGGCTCGGACCCGGCGGCGTACCTGCCCAAGCGCCGCCGCGGCGCCACCCTCACCGACATGGTGGAGCCGCAGGCGGCCCCGCCTCCCCTCCCCCGCGACCCCGGGGCGCGGTTCGCCGCGTTCCGCGCGTCCACCTCGGGGAGCCACCGAACGACCGGCGGCGCCGAGACCGGCGCCGACCAGGAGGACCCGGTAACCGGAGTCCCCGATCAGTAGGGCGCATGGCCCGGCGCGCCGTCCCGCGGACGGCCGCCGGCCGACCGGTCCCGGCGGCCTCGTCCGGACCGCAGGATCGACAGATAGGAGGCAGGGGCCCGCGTCTGCGGCGGACGCAGCCCCGTGATCTCGATGAGCACCGATGAGCGCCGACTCGACTGGCTTCTGACGTCCCTCGCGGAACGGACGCCCGGCGTCCAGCACGTCCTGGTGCTGTCCAGGGACGGTCTGAAGATCTGCCACACGCCCGGCCTCGACGACGACCGGGCCGACCAGCTCGCGGCCATCGCCTCGGGCATCCAGAGCCTGTCCATGACCGCCTCCCACGAGTTCGGCCGGGGCGTCGGCGCCGGCCAGTCGATGGTGGAGTTCGCGGGCGGGCTGCTGCTGATCATCCCGGCGGGCGAGGGGGCGCACCTGGCCGTCGTGGCCCGCGACGACGCCGACGTCGGCCTGGTCGGGCACAACATGAACGAACTGGTGGAGCAGATCGGCGGCTACCTGACCGCGGCTCCGCGCACCTCCGTTTCGAGATGAAACCGCGCCCCCTGGACCTCGACGATCCGGACCGGCTCTACACCGTGACCGGTGGCCGCAGCCGGGCCGGGGACGCGGACCTCGATCTCGTCACGCTGGTCGTCGCGGAGAACGACCCGGCGCCGGGCATGCAGTCCGAGCACGTCGCGATCCTGCGGCTGTGCCGGAACGAGCCGGTGGCCGTGGTCGAGCTGTCCTCCCATCTGCGGCTGCCGGTGAGCGTCGTGAAGATCCTTCTGCTCGACCTGCGCGACACCGGCCACATCACCGTCCGCCATCCGACCTCGGCCACCGCGACCACCCACCTGGCCGACCTGGACACCCTGAAGGAGGTGCTCGATGGACTCAAAGCCCTCTGACCGCGCACCGGAGCCCGCGACCGCGCCCGCGGGCGGCGTCCCGCTGCGCAGCAGCGTCCGGGACGCGCTGAAGATCGTGATCGTGGGCGGGTTCGGCGTAGGGAAGACCACCATGGTCGGCTCGATCTCCGAGATCCGCCCGCTGAGCACCGAGGAGGTCATGACGAAGGCCGGCGTCGGCATCGACGACCCGAGCGCCGTCGCCGACAAACGGACCACCACGGTCGCCTTCGACTTCGGCCGGATCTCCCTGGACGCCCACCGCGTGCTCTACCTGTTCGGCGCCCCCGGCCAGCAGCGGTTCTGGTTCATCTGGGACCAGCTGTTCTCGGGCAGCCTCGGCGCGGTGGTGCTGGTGGACACGCGCCGCCTGGAGGAGTCCTTCTACCCGCTCGACCGGCTGGAGCACCACAAGATGCCGTTCGTGGTGGCGGTCAACCGGTTCGAGGGCCCCGAGCCGCGGCCCTCGCTGGACCTGGTCCGCGACGCGCTGTCGCTCCCCGCGGACGTCCCCCTGGTCGACTGCGACGCCCGGCAGCGCGAATCCTCCAAGAGCGTGCTGATCACACTCGTCCGGCACCTCACCACCCTCCACGATCCCGCCACGCTCCAGGAGGCCGCGCAGTGACCGACGAGACCGTCCGGCCGCCCGCCGACGAGAACGCCGTCCGCCTGTACGGGGAGGAGTTCGACCAGCGGCCGAAGGACTTCTTCGAGCGGATGCGGCGCGAGCACGGCCCCGTGGTGCCCGTCCTGCTCGAAGGCGACGTCCCCGCCTGGTACGTGATCGGGTACCGGGAGGTCAACCACGTCACCGGCAACCCCGGGCTGTTCGCCCGCGACACCCGCCGGTGGAACGCCTGGGACATGGTCCCCGAGAACTGGTCGCTGCTGCCGTTCGTCGGCTGGAACCCCTCGGTGATGCTCGCCGAGGGCGAGGAGCACCACCGGCGCAGCGCGGCGATCAGCGACGCGCTGGACGCCGTCGACCGCACCGAGCTGGCGGGCATCAGCGAGCGCGTCGCCGACCACCTGATCGACGAGTTCGCCGGGGACGGCGAGGCCGACCTCGGCACCCAGTTCGCCGACCGGCTCCCCCCGATGGTGATGGTCGGGATCTTCGGCGTCCCCGACGCCGAGGTGCCGGACATGATCCGCGACATCCAGGCCGTGGCGGGCTCCGACGAGACCGCCGTCGCGGCCTACCAGCGGCTCCAGGAGACCATGCGCCGGCTGGCCGAGACCCGCAGGGCGCACCCCGGCCCGGACGTCACCTCCCGCCTCCTCCAGCACCCCGCCGGCTACACCGTCGACGAGCTGATCAGCGACCTGATCCCCATGCTCAGCGCCGGGACGCTGCCCACCGGCCACTGGATCGGCAACACGCTGCGGCTGATGCTGGTGGACGACCAGTTCGCCGTGACCCTCCAGGGCGGCCGCGGCAGCGTCACGCAGGCCCTCAACCAGGTGCTGTGGGAGGACACGCCGTCCCAGAACAACATCGGCCGCTTCGCCGTGCGCTCCTGCGAGCTGGCCGGCCGCAAGATCCGTCCGGGCGACATGCTGATCCTCGGCTGGGCCGCGGCGAACGCCGACCCCCAGGTCCAGCCGCCCGCGCAGGGCGCCGGCGCGGGCAACCGCGCCCACCTGTCGTTCGGCCACGGCGACCACGGATGCCCCTACCCCGCTCCTGAACTGGCCGAGGTCGTCGCCAGGACCGCGGTCGAGGTCCTGCTCGACCGCCTGCCCGACATCGAACTCGCCGTCAAACCGGACGAACTCCTGTGGCTCCCGTCCTTCTGGGTCCGCCGCCTCGCCGCCCTCCCCGTCAAATTCACCCCCACCCTGTCCCCCCACTGACCCCACGGTCGCCGTCCGCCGGGGTGAGCGTCCCGGCCTGAACACAGGAGGGGCCTCGCCCGGGAACATACCTATGGGTATGGTTCCGTACCATGGAGTATGGAGACGGGATCGTGCGCCGCGTGCGGGACCTCGCGCCGACGTTCGCCGAACGCGCGCCGGCCGCCGAGCGGGCGCGGCGGCTGCCCGACGAGACCATCGCCGACCTGGCCGCGACCGGGCTCTTCGAGATGCTGGTGCCGAAGCGGTTCGGCGGGGCCGAGCGCGGGTTCGAGGAGATGGCGGCGGCGTGCCGGGAGGCGGGCGCCGGATGCGCCTCGACCGGGTGGCTGTCGGTCATCTACACGCTGCACAACTGGATGGTCGGGCTCTTCCCGGAGCGGGCGCAGGCCGAGGTCTGGGCGGACCGGCCATACGCGCTGATCCCGTGCGTCCTCGCGCCGACCGGGACGGCGGCCCCCGCGGACGGCGGGCACCGGGTCACCGGGCGCTGGTCGTGGGGCAGCGGGGTGATGCACGCCGGGCACGTCATGGTCATGGCGCTGGTCACCGCGGGCGACGCGATCGAGCCGCGGCTGTTCCTGCTGCCGCGCGAGGAGGTGGCCGTCCACGACGTCTGGCACACCAGCGGGATGCGGGGCACCGGCAGCAACGACATCGAGGTGGCGGACGTGTTCGTCCCGGAGCACCGGTCGGCGCCGCTCGCCGCCCTGGCGGAGGGGCGCTCGCCCGGGTCCCTCGTCCACTCCGGGGCGCTCTACCGGACGCCGCTCGTCCCCGTGTTCGCGCTGACCGGCGCCGCGCCCGTGCTCGGCGTGGCCGAGGGCGTGCTGGCCCGGTTCGCCGAGAGGACCCGGAGCCGGGTGACGGCCTACTCCGGCGAGCGGCAGCGCGAGACCACCGGCGCGCAGATCCGGCTCGCGTCGGCGACCGCGGACCTGGCCGCCGCCCGGCTGCTGCTGGAGGACGCGCTGCGCGGCGTCGTCCGCACCGTGGCGGAGGGGAACTGCGACCTGCGGTGTCGCGCCGGGGCCCGGCTGGCGGCCGCGCATGTCGCCGGGACCGCGCGGCGGGTCGTCAACGACCTGTGCTCGGCGGCCGGGGCGAGCGCGCAGTTCACCGGCTCGCCCTTCCAGCGGGCGCAGCGGGACGTGAATACGATCTCCGGGCACGTGGTGTTCGAACCGGACGCGGCGTACGCCCTCTACGGCAGGATCGAACTGGGCCTGGACCCCGGCCCGGTGACCCTGGTGTGACGGCGTCCGCGCGGCGGAGACGGGAGGTGTGATGACGGCCCGCACGAGGGCGGCGCGGCCCAGGGTGGCGCGGCGCGACTGGATCGAGGCCGCCTACGGGGAGCTGGCCCGCGCCGGCGAGCGCGGCGTGGCGATCACCACGCTGGCGGCCCGGCTCGGCGTCACCAAGGGCAGCTTCTACTGGCACTTCCGCGACCGCCCGGAGCTGATGCGGGCGCTGCTGGACCGGTGGGCGCACGAGCGGACCGACGAGGTCCTGGGGCTGGCGCTCGGCAGCACCGCCGATCCGCGCGAGCGGCTGCGCCGCATCCAGGCGCTCGGCCGCGAGGTCGCCCCGGTCGACCGGGCGATGCGGCTGTGGGCCCAGGACGAGCCCGCGGCGGAGGAGGCGGTGCGGCACGCCGACCGGGCGCTGCTCGGGCACATCGCCGCATGCCTGGAGGACCTGGGGTTCGACGAGGAGGAGGCGTTCCTGCGGGCGCAGCTGATGCTGCGGGTCTGGGCCGGCGGCTACCTCGTGCCGGGGACCGGCCCCGACCCCCGGGAACGCATGCTGGAAATCCTCCTCGCTCCCTAGTCCCGCTCCCGGCGGACGAAGCCGTGCCGCGCCAGCACCTCGGCGAACTCCCGCCCGGCCGGGGTGAGCTCCTTGCCGAGGCCCCGGCACGCGGTGCAGCGCTCCTCTTCCGGCTCGTCCGGGCGGGCCCTCATGTGATCGTCGATGGCGCGTTCCACGGCGGTCACGATGGCGGGCTCGGCGGCCGCGACGCGCTCGGGCGGGACGCCCGGGACGGGACGCCACTCGTGGGCGCGGCGGGCGGCCTGGGCGACCGCGATCAGCTCGCCGGCCCGGCGGTGCCAGGCGAGCCACTGCTCGTTCGGGGTGCTGCCCGTCCCCCCGCACACCGCGCAGTCGTCCTCCAGCGCCTCCAGCAGCCGCGACAGGAGCCCGGCGCTCGCCGCCCGGTCACCCATCCGGTCACCTCGCGCTGGCTTCACGAATCCCTGTCCGTTCACGGTCGCGTCGGCCGGGCCCCGCCGGGCCCACCCTCTCGTACGCGCCCCGGCGCCGCGGGGTTCGGATCCGCGCCGGTCGTCGCGGCGCGTCGGGCGCCTCGATGTCCGGAACCGGACACCGTCCACCGGTTCGCCGGGGCGGGTCGCGCGGCCGTCGGGCCCGTCGCGGACCGCCCCGTCGCCATCGGCCGGCACCCTCGCGCCGCCGGGCGTTTCCGCCCGCCGCCGCAGGCCGCACCGGACGCGGCCGTGCATCGCGCCGGTCCGAGCCTCTATCGTGGTACCGCCCGCGACCGTACCGCCCGGCCCAGACCGGGGGCGGCGCGGCGGGGCCACCGGGGGCGAGTGAGATGCCGCCGGCGGGGACTCCGTGCGAAAGGCTGGGGTGTGAGTCAGCGACGACCGCGGCCGTCAGGCGAAGAGCAGGCGGGAGCAGGACACGGCGCCGTCCCGGACGACGTCGCCGTCGCCGTGGAACGCGTGCTGAGCTCGACGGCGCTGCTCTGGAACCGCGCCGACCAGGGCCTCGAACCCGCCATCTCGCCGATCCAGCTGCGCGCCGTCGAGGTGATCGCGCGGTTCGGCCGGCCGAACCTCGGCGGGCTCGCCGAGGAGCTCGGCGCGATCCCCTCGTCCACGAGCCGGCTCTGCGACCGGCTGGAGGCGGCCGGGCTGATCGCGCGGGAGACCGCCCGCGTCGACCGCCGCGAGATCGTGCTGCGGCTGACCGACCAGGGCGAACGCCTGCACGCCGAGCTGGTCCGGCGGCGCCGCGCGGCCGTGCGGGACGTCCTGGCGCAGATGTCGCCCGCCTCCCGCGGGCGGCTGCTCGACGCGCTCACCGAGTTCGGCCAGGCGAGCGAGCGGGGCGAGCGCGGCGGGAGGGGGATGCCCGGGTCCCGGACGGCTTGACCGCCCTCCGCCCGACCCGGCGCGAACCCCTTCTCCCGCGGCTCGATATCAAGTATTTGCCATACGGCAAACTCTTTGGCAGTCTTCCCCTGCGGTCCTGCGTCCGAGACGCGGCGGACCCGATGGCAGAGCCGCATTCCCGCGGTTGGACGGCCGGTCGAGGGGGGGCACGGCCGTTCCCGCGGTCCGGCGTCCCAGAACCGGACCGCGCGGGGGACGCGGCCGCGTCCGGCGCGTCGGCAGGCAGTGATGAGATGGGGTCGCAATGAGTACGCACGGCCGCCCGGCCAGGGATGAGCACGGCCGCCCGGCCAGGGATGAGCACGGCCGCCAGGCCGGGGTCGGGCAGGGACGCCCCGGCGGAGGCGGGGGAAGGCGCACGGCCAGGGTCGAGCGGGCGCTGCGCGCCGCCCCGGCGTACGCACTGCCCGAGGTGCTGGCCGCGACGCTCTCGCGGGAGTACCCCGCCGTCTCCACCGCCCGGCTCCTGGTCTGCGACTACCACTCGCGCGCCCTCATGCCGGTCGCGCCGCTTCTGGCCACGCCCCACCCGGACAGCTTGGCCCTGACCGTTCCGGACGCCGAGGTGGCGGCCGCCGAGGAGGCGGCCGAGGAGGGCGTCGAGGCGATCGGGATCCGGCAGAGCCCTGCCGGGCGGTCGTTCATCACCGGCCGCGTCCTCGCGTCCCCCGAGGGGGACGGTGACGAGGCCGCCGAGACCGTGACCTATCTACCGGTCCGCGCGCGCGGCGAGCGGATCGGCGTCCTGGAGCTCACTTCGTCCGGCCCCTGGAGCGCGGACGATGTCGGCGAGCTGGCCGAGATCGGCGAGCTGGTCGGCAGCGCGCTGAAGGTCGCGTGGAACCGGACCGACCGGTACGAGCGGGCCAGGAGGCGGCACCGCCTCACCCTCGCCGCGGAACTGCAGTGGCAGCTCCTGCCCGGCCACGCCCACGCGGACGACTCGTTCAGCCTGGCGGGCCATCTGGAGCCGGCCTACTCGATCGGCGGCGACAACTTCGACTGGTCCGTCGAGCACGACCATCTGGCGCTGACCGTGACCAACGGCTCGGGCACGGGCATCAACGCGGCCCTGCTGACGTCCCTGACCGTCGGCGCGCTGCGCAACGCCCGCCGGTCCGGCGCCGACCTCGGCGAGCAGGCGAGCCTGGCCAACGACATGGTGCACGTGCGGCACGGCGGCCGGGAGTTCACCGAGACCCTCGTCATGCGGATCGACCTCGCCGACGGGACCGTGCACGTCATCGACGCGGGGTCCCCGAGGATCCTGCTGCTGCGCGGCACCGAGGTGACGGCGGTGCCGCTGGAGCAGCAGATGCCGCTCGGCATGTTCCCCGACACCGAGTACCGGCCCCAGCGCTTCCCCCTCGAACCCGGCGACCGGCTCGTCATCGTCAGCGACGGCGTCTTCGCGGCGCGGGCCCCGTCCGGCGAGTACGGAACGCACGCGCTGGAGCAGGCCACCCGGCGGAGCCGGCTGCAGCCCGCGGCGGAGGTCCCGCTGACCGTGATCGACGAGCTCATCGAGTTCCACGAGGGCGCCGACCTGGCCGACGACGCCGTCGTGGTGTGCTTCGACTGGCACCGGCCGTCCGGCGGCTCCTCGCCGGACCCGCGCGGCGAGGCCGTGCGCGGCGGGTCCGCGATCTGACCGGGACCGCTCGCGGAGCGGCGGCCCGGGGGCAGTAACCTTCCGGTTACTTGACAGCGAGGAACCGGGAGAGCGCCGATGGGCGAACTGACCGCCGCGGAGACCGTCCGCGCCGCCGACAGGATCATTCACGGTGTCGGGTCGCGGTGGATGCTGTCGCGCAGGACGGCGGAGCACGGCAAGGAGCAGGGGTACGGCAATCCGTTCGCGTACTACTTCGCCGGGCGCGGCGGGGTGCTCGGCGACGTCGACGCCGACGTCGTCGCGGCGGCGCTCGGCTGGTTCGAGCCGGGGTTCGTCCGCCCCCAGTGGGAGGAGGGCGTCGCGGTCGCCGGGGCGCGCGAGGCGACGCGGCGGTACGCCCTCGGATGCGCGGCCTGGGGCGAGTCGCACCTGCCGGACGACCCGCGCCTGTGCGAGCTGGCCGAGCGGGTGGCGCGCGCCGCCGAGGGGTCGGGGCTGCCGCTATTCTGCGGCTGGCGCGCCGAACCGCTGCCGGACGGCTCCCGGGCCCGGCTCATGCAGCTGGTGCAGGTGCTGCGGGAGCTGCGCGGCGGGCTGCATCTCGTCGCGACGACCTCCGTCGGGCTCTCCCCGCTGGAGGCGATCCTGACCCAGGACGGGCCCGACACCGCGCGCTTCTTCGGCTGGCAGGGCGACCTCCCCGACTGCGCGGCGCTCAGGCCGCGCCGGGCGGAGGCCGAGGAGATCACCGACCGGCTGTCCGCCGCCGTCTACGAGCGGGCTCTGTCCCCGTCCGAGCGCGCCGAGTTCGCGGAGCGGATGGGCGCGGTCGGCGCGGCCGTCCTGCGCTGAGCGGTTCCGCGGAACACCCGGTGCACCGGTCGAAGGACGGCGCCCCGTTCACGCTCCGCGCACCCCCCGTGTTTCGCGGGACGGGCGGCGGGTAGGTCGGCGGCGGGCCGAGCCAAGAAGGGCGGTGGGACGTGGGCGTTCGCACATGGATCGAGTCGTGGCCCGTCTACCGCCAGTTCACCGGCGACGACCCCCTCGGGCGGGGAGCGGCGTCCAAGAGCGCCCGCACCGAGCGGATCAGGCCGCGGGTGAGCACCGCCGACGAGGTCGTGAAGTCCGTCTGCCCCTACTGCGCGGTCGGCTGCGGGCAGGACGTGTACGTCAAGGACGGCAAGGTCACCCAGATCGAGGGCGACCCCGACTCACCGGTCAGCCGCGGGCGGCTGTGCCCGAAGGGGTCGGCGAGCCTCCAGCTGACGACCGGGCCGGCCCGCGAGCACCGGGTGCTGTACCGACGCCCGCACGGCACCGGGTGGGAGCCGCTCGACCTCGACACGGCCATGGACATGATCGCCGACCGGGTGATCGAGGCCCGCCGGCACGGCTGGCAGTGGGAGCAGGACGACGTGCGGGTGCGGCGGACGCTGGGCTTCGCGAGCCTCGGCGGCGCCACGCTCGACAACGAGGAGAACTACCTGATCAAGAAGCTGTTCACCGCGCTCGGCGCGGTGCAGATCGAGAATCAGGCCCGCATTTGACACTCCTCCACCGTCCCCGGTCTGGGGACCTCGTTCGGACGCGGCGGCGCGACCACCTTCCAGCAGGACCTGCAGCACGCGGACTGCATCGTCATCCAGGGCTCGAACATGGCCGAGTGCCATCCGGTCGGGTTCCAGTGGGTGATGGAGGCGAAGGCGCGCGGGGCGAAGCTGATCCACGTGGACCCGCGGTTCACGCGGACGAGCGCACTCACCGACGCGCACGTCCCGCTGCGCGCGGGAAGTGACATCGCGTTCCTCGGCGGGATCATCAACTACGTCCTGCGGAACGAGAAGTACTTCCGCGACTACGTCGTCCCCTACACCAACGCGTCGGTGATCCTCACCGAGGAGTTCCGCGACACCGAGGACCTGGACGGCGTGTTCTCCGGCCTGGACCCGGAGAAGCGCGGCTACGACCACCGGACGTGGCAGTACGAGGGCATGGAGGTCCAGGCCGCCTCCGGCGAGCGCGACATGGAGTACGAGGACCGCGTCGGGCCTGTCGAGGAGGCGGCGCGCGGCGAGGCGCACGGTTCGGGCGGCGCGGCGATCGGCGTGGGCGACCCGGAGCGGGACCCGACGCTGGAGCATCCGCGGTGCGTGTTCCAGGTGCTGAAGCGGCACTACGCGCGGTACACGCCGGAGATGGTCGAGCGGATCTGCGGCGTCCCCCGCGACCAGCTCCTCAAGGTCTGCGAGATGGTCACCGAGAACTCCGGCCGCGACCGGACGACCGCGTTCGCGTACGCGGTGGGCTGGACGCAGCACACGGTCGGGGTCCAGTACATCCGCGCGGCGTCGGTGCTGCAGGGGCTGCTCGGCAACATCGGCCGCCCCGGCGGCGGCATCCTGGCGCTGCGCGGCCACGCGTCCATCCAGGGTTCGACGGACATCCCGACGCTGTTCAACCTGCTGCCCGGCTACATCCCGATGCCGCACGCCCACGGCAACGAGGACCTGGACACGTTCATCGAAGCGGAGGCGGCGCGCAAGGGCTTCTGGGGCGACATGCGCTCCTACATGGTCAGCCTGCTGAAGGCGTACTGGGGCGACGCGGCGACGGCCGACAACGACTACCGCTTCGACTACCTGCCGCGGCTGACCGGATCCCACAGCACCTATGAGACCTCCATGGCGCAGATCGACGGGGTGTGCAAGGGCTACTTCCTGATGGGCGAGAACCCGGCCGTCGGGTCGGCCAACGCCAAGATCCAGCGGCTCGGGATGGCCAACCTCGACTGGCTCGTCGTCCGCGACTTCTCGCTGATCGAGTCGGCGACGTGGTGGAAGGACGGCCCGGAGATCGAGTCGGGCGAGACGCGCACCGAGGACATCGGCACCGAGGTGTTCTTCCTGCCCGCCGCCGCGCACACCGAGAAGGACGGCAGCTTCACCAACACGCAGCGGATGCTCCAGTGGCACCACAAGGCCGTGGAGCCCGCCGGGGACACGCGCAGCGACCTGTGGTTCACCTACCACCTCGGCCGGATCATCCGGGAGAAGCTCGCCGGGTCCGCCGACGACATGGACCGGCCGGTCCTCGACCTCACGTGGGACTACCCGACCAGGGGCGATCTCGCGGAGCCGGACGCCGAGGCCGTGCTCGCCGAGATCAACGGCCGGGACGCGGACGGGAACCCGCTGTCGTCCTACACGCAGCTGAAGGACGACGGGTCCACCTCGTGCGGCTGCTGGATCTACTGCGGCTGCTTCGCCGACGGCGTCAACCAGACGGCGCGCCGCAAGCCCGGCAAGGACCAGAACTGGGTGGCCCCCGAGTGGGGCTGGGCGTGGCCGATGAACCGCCGCATCCTCTACAACCGGGCGTCCGCCGACCCGGACGGCAAGCCGTGGAGCGACCGCAAGGCGCTCATCTGGTGGGACGCCGAGGAGGGCAAGTGGACGGGCCACGACGTACCCGACTTCATCGCCGACCGCCCGCCCGACTACAAGCCCCCGCGCGACGCGACGGGTCCGGACGCGCTCGCCGGCAACGACCCGTTCATCATGCAGGCCGACGGCAAGGCGTGGCTGTACGCGCCCGCCGGCCTGACCGACGGCCCGCTTCCGACGCACTACGAGCCGCAGGACTCGCCGTTCCAGAACGCGCTGTACAAGCAGCAGCGCAACCCCGTCCGGCATTTGTCGCCGCCGCATCCCGACAACCGGTACGCGCCGAGCGGCACGGAGCCGGGGGCCGAGGTCTACCCGTACGTGGCGACGACGTACCGGCTCACCGAGCACCACACGGCGGGCGGCATGTCGCGCTGGCAGCCGTACCTGGCGGAGCTGCAACCGGAGTTCTTCTGCGAGGTCTCGCCGGAACTGGCGGCCGAGCGGCGCCTGGAGCACGGCGGGTGGGCGACGATCGTCAGCCCGCGCGCCGTCGTGGAGGCGCGGGTCCTGGTGACCGAGCGCATGTCGCCGCTGACCGTGGACGGCCGCAAGCTCCACCAGGTCGGACTGCCCTACCACTGGGGCCCGAACGGCTACAGCCGCGGCGACGCGGCCAACGAGCTGCTGCACCTGTCCCTGGACCCGAACACCCACATCCAGGAGGCGAAGGCGCTGTCGGTCGACATCCGCCCGGGCCGCCGCCCGCGCGGCCCCGCCGCCCCCGCCCTGGTCCGCGAGTACCAGCGACGAGCCGGCATCACCGACCAAACCGGAACCGAGTTGTAGGGCCTTTCTCTCCTCCTTCGGGCCTGGCGGCCCTCCATCGTCGAGAAACGCGGGCGATCGCCGGCATCGCTCCGACTCGCCCAGAGGCTCGCTGCGCGATCAGGTTCTCGCGAGCTCGAACCTGCCTTCGGACGCGATCGCGACCATCCCGGTCGTCGCGGGGTCTCGGAACCCGGGCTTCAGCGGACGATCAGGGGGTGGTCGGCTGCGGGGATGAGTTCGCCTATGACGGGGGCGCCGGGGATCTCGCCTGCGAGCAGGAGGCCGCCGGAGGTCTGGGCGTCGGCGAGCAGCAGGCGGTCGTCCTCGCCAACGGCGCCGAAGTCGGTGTGCGGGGCCACCCATTCGAAGTTGCGGCGGGTGCCGCCGCTGACGTACCCGTCGCGCAGGGACGCGCGGGCGCCGTCGAGGTAGGGGACGGCGGCGGCGTCGACCACGGCGGTCACGCCGGACGCGCGGGCCATCTTGTAGAGGTGGCCGAGCAGCCCGAAGCCGGTCACGTCGGTGGCGCAGGCGATCCCGGCGTCCAGCGCGGCGGCGGACGCGTCGCGGTTCAGCGCGGCCATGGTCGCGACGGCGTGCGGGAAGACCTCGCCCGTCGCCTTGTGGCGGTTGTTCAGGACGCCGAGGCCGAGGGGCTTGGTGAGGCTGAGCGGCGTGCCCGGCTTGCCGGTGTCGTTGCGCAGGAGGCGGGCGGGGTCGGCGACCCCGGTGACGGCCATGCCGTACTTGGGCTCGGGGTCGTCGACGCTGTGGCCGCCGCCGACGTGGCAGCCCGCCTCGGCGGCGACGTCGAGGCCGCCGCGCAGGACCTCGCGCGCCAGGTCGAACGGCAGGACGTCGCGGGGCCAGGCGAGCAGGTTCACCGCCACGACGGGACTGCCGCCGATCGCGTAGACGTCGGACAGGGCGTTGGCGGCGGCGATGCGCCCCCAGTCGTAGGGATCGTCGACGACGGGCGTGAAGAAGTCGGCGGTGGCGACGGCGGCGAGGCCGTCGCGGAGCCGGACCACGGCCGCGTCGTCGCCGGTGTCCAGGCCGACGAGCAGGTCGGCGTTGGGCGAGGCGGGCGCGGCGCCGAGGCCGGCGACGACCTCTTCGAGCTCGCCGGGCGGGATCTTGCAGGCGCAGCCGCCGCCGTGCGCGTACTGCGTGAGCCGTTTCTGGGTGGCGTCGGTCATGACTGCCTTCCGGTGCAGCGGCGGCGGAGGTCGTCGACCCGGACCGTGTAGCCGCGGTCGTCCAGGTACTCCAGGAGCGGGACGGCGACGCGGCGGGTGGTGCCGAGCGCGCGGCGCGCCTCGCTCAGCGTGAACGGGCCGCCGAGCCCGGCGAGCAGTCCGGCGGCGCGGGCGTCGTCGCCGGGCAGCAGGACGACGCCGTCGGCCACCTTGAGCAGCGCGCCGGTCGCGGCGGCGACGGCGAGCAGCTTCGGCGTGAGGCCGAGTTCGGCGAGCCGGTTCGCGTCCGGCGCCTGGAACGGGGCCGCGGCCAGGTCGCGGCGGACGGCGTCGACGGCCTCGCGCACGGGCGGCGGCAGCTCGGGCGCGGTCGTCCGGCCGTAGATCCTGCCGTCGCGCCGCAGGAGGCCCCCGGCGAGCGCGTCGACGAGGACGCGGTCGGGGAGGCCGAGAGCGCGGCGCGCGGCGTCGGCCGGGAGGCCGGGGTCGGTGGGGTTCGCCGCGGCGTGCTCCTCGACGGCCGACGCGAGGCGCCCGCGCAGGTCCGTCCAGAGCGCGGGGTCGGCGAGCCACTCCCCCGCCACCGGCTCGAAGGGGACGGGCACTCCCATCGCGACCAGGTCCGACCGCCTGATCAGGCCCCGGCGGCGGACCTCCTCGGCGCCGTCCGGGCGCCCGGTCATGGCGGCGAGCACCCGGGCCCGCGCGGCCGCCGCGCCGCGCCGCGCGAACGGCTCGGGGCGGACGTCCAGGACCGTCACGCCCGCCGGGACGCGGTGCCGCCCGGGGTCGCGCAGCAGGGCGACGTCCCCGACGCGCAGCGGCAGCGGGCGGCGCAGCGACAGCCGCGCCGTGTCGTCCCCCAGCGGGCGGACGTGGACCGGGACCGCCGCCGTCCCCGCGTGCAGCGTCAGCTCGCGCGGCAGGTCGGACGCGGCGTCGCCGCGCAGCCGGACGTCGACGACGTCGGCGGCGAGCCAGCGCCCGGGGGTGAGCAGGGCGCCGCCCCGGCCGAGGTCTCCCGCGTCGCCGTGCAGGTTGACGGCGACGCGGGCGACGGCGCCGACCTCTTCGCGGTCCTCCTTGAGGCTCTGGAGCCCCCGCACGCGCAGGAGGGCGTCGCCGGCGGCGAGGCGGTCGCCGACGCTGATCGTTCCCGCGCCGAGCGTGCCGGTCACGACCGTGCCCCTGCCGCGGACGGTGAAGACCCGGTCGATCCAGAGGCGGACGTCGGCGTCCCGCTCGGGTTCCGGGAGGGAGCGGGTGAGCCGTTCCAGGGCCGCCCGCAGCTCGTCGAGGCCGTCGCCCGTGGCGCCGCTGACCGCGACCGCTTCGACCCGGCCGAGGGAGGTGGCCGCGAGGTGGGCGAGGGACTCCTCCCGCACCCGGTCCGCCGCCGCGGCGTCGGCGAGGTCGCGGCGCGTCACGACGAGGAGGCCGTGCCGGACGCCGAGCGCGTCGAGGACCGCCAGGTGCTCCTCGGACTGGCGCTGCCAGCCCTGGTCGGCGGCCACCACGAACACCACGGCCGGGACGGGCCCGACCCCGGCGAGCATCGTGGTGACGAGCCGCTCGTGCCCGGGGACGTCGACGAAGGCGATCCGGTCGCCGCCCGGCAGGGCCGTCCAGGCGAAGCCCAGCTCGATGGTGAGGCCGCGCCGCCGCTCCTCCTCCAGCCGGTCGGGCTCCATCCCGGTGAGGGCGCGGACGAGCGTGGACTTGCCGTGGTCGACGTGGCCGGCGGTGGCGACGACGTGCGTCATCGGGCCCCCTGGCGGGCCTGGGCCAGGACGGCCTCGGCGAGGGCGCCGTCCTGGTCGGGCGGCACGGACCGCAGGTCGAGCAGGCACCGGCCGTCCTCCACGCGGCCCATCACGGCGGGCGTCCCCCGCCGCAGCCGGGACGCGTAGTGCTCGGGCACCGAGACCGCCGCGCTCGGCAGGACGACGCCCGGCGCGCCGCCGCCGCCCACCGCCGC
>NZ_JBEUPA010000178.1:0-15176 GCF_040492065.1 Actinomadura sp. NPDC000929
CCGGAACACCTCCGCGATCTCCGCGCGGTCGCGGTGCGCGGCCGGGGACAGCAGGTGGGACGGCGCGTCCTCGCCGAGCTGCACCGCCATCTCGGCGACGCCGGTCTCGCGGACGGTCACGCCCGCGCGGGCGAGCGCGTCGTTCAGGCCGATCTCCCGCGTCGTCGCGGACGCGGCCTTGACGACCTCCCTGGCGCCCGTCGCGCGGACCAGGCCGGTGACGACGCGGCGCGCCTCCGCCGCGTCCGCCGCCCAGTGCACGGTGCCGCCCGACTCGGTGACGGCCCGCTCCAGCTCCTCCAGATGGGCGTCCAGGTCGAGCAGCGCGCCATCCTTGATCGCTCGTCCGGCCTCGCGCAGGTCCTCCCAGTCGGCGGCCTCGGCCGCCGCGGCGGCCTCCCGCTCCCGCAGCGCGGCCGTCGCGCCGCGCAGGTTGCGGCGCAGCCGCGTGTCGGCCAGTTCCGGCCGTGCGGCGGCGGCGAACTTCGGCCTCGGCACCGGGACGGGTCCGCTCCTGCCGGAGGACGGCGGCGTCCCCGGAGAGGAGGCCGTCACACCGGCCCCGTCTCCGCGAGGATCTCCGCCAGGTGCATCGTCCGGACGCCGCCGCGCAGCCGCGACAGCGCGCCGCCGATGTGGGCCAGGCACGAGTCGTCGACCGCGCAGACCACGTCCGCCCCGGTGGCGCGGACGTGCCGGACCTTGTCGGCCACCATCGCGACCGACACGTCCGCGTTCTTCATCGCGAACGCGCCGCCGAACCCGCAGCACTCCCCCGCGGACGGCAGCTCCACGAGATCCAGGCCCCGCACCGCACGCAGCAGCCGCACCGGCCGGTCGCCGACGCCGAGAGTGCGCAGGGACCGGCAGGACGGGTGATAGGTGACCCGGTGCGGGAAGTACGCGCCCACGTCGGTGATCCCGAGGACGTCGACGAGGAACTCCGTCAGCTCGTAGACGGCGAGGCCCTCGGCGGCGCGGGCCAGGCCGGGGTCGCGGGCCGTACGGGCGATCTTCGGGTAGTCGGCGCGGACGGTCGCGGCGCACGACGCCGACGGCGCCACCACGACCTCGCAGCCCTCGAACGCGGCCGCGTGGGAGCGGGCAAGCCCGGCGGCCTCGCGGTGGTAGCCGGCCGTCCAGTGGAACTGGCCGCAGCACGTCTGCCCCGGCGGGAACGCCACCTCGTGCCCGAGCCGCTCCAGCAGCACGGTCACGGCCTTCGCGGTGCCGGGGAACAGCACGTCCTCGAAGCACGCGACGGACAGCGCGACCCGCACCGGCCTCACTCCCCCCGCCCCCGCAGAGCCCGTTCCCCCGCCGAACATCGTAGGGGTTTCAGCCTCCGGCGGCGTGTCGTTCTTCGTCCGTTATCGCGCGGGAGGCACGCTACTGCGTGGCGCCCCGGGAGTGGGAGGGATCACACCCGACCGGTACTCCGGAACCAATGGACAACCGTCCCAACGGGCTATGGCCGGTGGGGGCGAACCACTCCACACTTGGGTGCGTCAGAACAGGAAAGCACCACGACCCACCAGTAGTTGAGACCGGAGGCACGCCATGTGCCCGCACCAGCCGCCTTGTCCCTCCCACAACGCACCCGACCGCGACGCCGCCCGCACGCTGGCCTCGCACCCCGAACAGGGGTGGAGCCTGCTGTGCAACGGGGTCGTGCTGTTCGAGGACACCGGTGAGCTGCTGCCCGACGGGGGAGTCATCGCGCCGCACCGGCCGACGGACGCGCAGGCCACGTCCGCCGCTTGAGCGGTCTCCACGGGGGACTAGTTCAAACGGGTGATCATCCTCGGGGGCACGCCCGCCCACGACCGGTCTCTGGGCCCGCCCCGGGCCCGGAGCGACTCTACCGCCGGCCCGTCCGCACCGGACGGGCCGCCCACCGCTTCAGCCACGGCTCCACGGCACGACCGACGGCCGCGGGGTCCTTGCCGAGGTCGTGCCGCTCGCCCGGCAGGACCGCGACCTGCGCCGCGTCCGCCGGGTCGGGGACGCCGAACGGGTCGCGGTCGCCGTTGACGACGACGACCTCGACCCCCGCCGACCGCAACTCCTCCACCCGGGTCTTCTCCGGCCTGCCCGGCGGGTGCAGGGGGAACGCCAGCGCCACCACGCCGGCCGCCCCGGCGGCCTCCGCCGTCCGGCACGCGACCCTCGCCCCGTTGCTGCGGCCGCCCTGAACCAGCGTGACGTCCCCGAACCGCTTCCGCAGCGCCGCGACGATCTCCAGCCACGCCTCGTCCTGCTTGGCCGCCGGCCCCGGCGCCCGCCGCCCGGCGAGCCGGAACGGCTGGACCACCCGCGCGACGGCGCCGCCGAGCCCCAGCGCCTCCGCCCGCACCGCCAGCAGGTCGGCCGCCTCCACTCCCCCGTTCGACCCGTGCGTCAGCACCAGCAGGAACGCCGGGTCGTCCACCTCGTCGAGCACCACCTCGGCGGGCCCGTGCGCCGTCGCGACCTTCATGTGACTCACCGTAGCGGCAGCCGCGAACGGCCGGTGCGGCAGACTGGACCCATGGAGACGATGACCGACAGCGAATGGCGCGCGTTCGTCATGGAGGGCACCCGCACCGGCAAGGCCGCCGTCACCCGCAAGGACGGCACGCCGCACGTGACGCCGATCTGGTTCGTCCTCGACGGCGACGACCTGCTGTTCAACACGGGGCACCAGAGCGTGAAGGGCCGCGTCCTCGCCCGCGACCCGCGCCTGTCCATCTGCGTCGACGACCAGGCGCCACCGTACTCGTACGTGCTGATCCAGGCCGAGGCGTCCCTCGTCGAGGACCTCGACGAGATGCTCCGCTGGGCGACCGTCATCGGCGGCCGCTACATGGGCGCCGACCGGGCCGAGGAGTTCGGGCGGCGCAACGCCGTCCCCACCGAGTACCTCGTCCGCGCCCGCATCACCAAGGTGATCGCCCAGCGCGCCATCGCCGGCTAGCCGTCGGTCCAGTCCGGGGCGGCCGTGCCGGTCGCCAGGCGGAACCGCTCGGCGAAACTCTCGTGCAGCAGCGGGCCCCACGCGTAGCCGCCCGGCACCCGCACCGCCCTGCCGAGGGTCTCGCGGGCGTCGCCGGCCCGTCGTTCGGCGTACCGGACGGCGAGCAGCGCGTACATGTGGTCGAGGGCGCCGAACGCCTCGCCGGCGAGGGCGGGGAGCGTGCCGTCCGACACGGCGCGCTCGACGACCGGCTCCCACCACAGGTCGCCGTCGTCGTCGGCGTCGCCGAAGTCGCGGCGCAGCCGCGCCCGCACCTGCCCCGCGGTGCCGGGCTCGGCGAGGCCCCGCCGCCACACCTCGCCCGCCTCGGCGCCCCGCCCCCGCAGCGGCAGGGTCCGCGCCAGCAGCTCGGTGGCCAGCGGCCCGACCTCCGGGTCGGCCGGCTCGTCCCCCAGCGCCGCGCCGAACGCGCCGATCGCCTGGTCGAGGTAGGAGATGCCGAGCGCCACGGCGAGCCGCCCGTACGCGTAGGGGTCGGCGCCCCGGTCGATCAGCTTGAGCCCGGCGGTCAGGACCCGCTGGGCCCGCGCGGGCTCGTCGCGCTCCAGCAGCCGCTGGGCCAGGTCGTGCGCGGCGGGCGGCCCGTACTCGGCGTCCCCGGTCGCGATCACCGCCTCCCAGTGGTCGCGGGCCGCGTCGAAGTCGCCGGCGTCGTCGGCGATCCGGGCGAGGGCCAGATGGGCGGGCGGCAGGTAGGCGGGGTTGCCGAAGTCGACCACGACCCGCCAGGCGGGCGCCGCCCGCTCGTGCTCGCCCGCCCGCTCGTGGGTGAGCGCCAGGTGGTAGGCGGCGCGCGGCCCGTACTCGGGATCGGCGGTGGCGATCGCCGTCCGGTCGGCCTCCCGGGCGCGCTCGACGTGCCCGGCGTCGTCCAGGACGACCGCCAGCCCCAGCGCCGCCCGCGCCCGGAAGGGGGTGTCGCCCAGCGCGAGCACCTTCTCGAACAGCAGCGCGGCCCTCTCGGCCTCACCGCTCTCGGCGAGGCCGCGGGCCTCCTCGCACAGTCGCGCAGGGTCGTCGGATACCGCGTCCGGAGACTCGATCATCGCTCTTCTGCCCTCTGGGGGTCGGGGTCCGCAAAGAGCGTAGCGATCCGCGCCGCCCCCGTCCCGCGACGACACCCCAAAACCCAAGCAAGATCACAAATCCATCGCCCGCTCCGTCACGGCGACCTCCCACACGCAGCGAGCCGCAAGATCAGCCGAAGCAATCCCGGCGATTCGCCCGAGGCCCAGGTCCAAGCGAGCAGGGCCATCGCAAACCACCCCGCCGACCCCAGCCACCGTCGCAACCCCGCAACGACCTCAATGACCGCGATCGCGTCCGAAGGCAGGTTCAAGCGAAGCGAGAACCTGATCGCGCAGCGAGCCGCAAGGCGAGCCGGAGCGATGCCAGCGATCGCACGCAGTGCTCGACGATGGAGGGCCGTCAAGGCCCGAAGGAGGAGAGCACTGCAATAAACACAGCAGCGAGCCGCAAGGCGAGCCGGAGCGATGCCAGCGATCGCACGTGGCTTTCCAGGCTGAGGCGCCCCTAGGCGCCTCAGCCTGGAAACCACAATCCAATTCAGTCCTCGAACGCTTCCGGAGGCGGGCAGGAGCAGACGAGGTTGCGGTCGCCGTAGGCCTGGTCGATGCGGCGGACGGGCGGCCAGTACTTGTTCTCCCGCAGGGACGGGAGGGGGTAGGCGGCCTCCTCGCGCGTGTAGGCGTGCTTCCAGTCGTCGGAAACGAGGCAGGCGGCGGTGTGGGGGGCGTTCTTGAGGGGGTTGTCCTCGGCGTCGTAGCCGCCGTCGGCGACGCGCTGGATCTCCCGGCGGATCTCGATCATGGCGTCGCAGAACCGGTCGAGCTCGGCGAGGTCCTCGGACTCGGTGGGCTCGATCATCAGGGTGCCGGCGACGGGGAACGACAGGGTCGGGGCGTGGAAGCCGTAGTCGATGAGGCGCTTGGCGACGTCCTCGGCGGTGATCCCCGTCTCCTTGGTGATCTTGCGGAGGTCGGCGATGCACTCGTGCGCGACGAGGCCGTCGCGGCCGGTGTAGAGGATCGGGTAGTGCGGGGCGAGGCGGGCGGCGAGGTAGTTGGCGCCGATGATCGCGCCCTCGGTGGCGGCGCGCAGCCCGTCCGGGCCCATCATCGCGATGTAGGCCCAGGAGATCGGCAGGATGCCGGCCGATCCCCACGGGGCGGCCGAGATGGGGCCGACGCCGGTGCCGGGGCCGGCCTCCTCGCGCATCGGGTGGTTGGGCAGGAACGGGGCCAGGTGCTCGCGGACGCCGATCGGGCCGACGCCGGGGCCGCCGCCGCCGTGCGGGATGCAGAACGTCTTGTGCAGGTTGAGGTGGGAGACGTCCGAGCCGAACTCGCCGGGGCGGGCGAGGCCGACGAGCGCGTTGAGGTTGGCGCCGTCGACGTAGACCTGGCCGCCGGCCTCGTGCACGGCCGCGCACACCTCGGTGATCGTCTCCTCGAAGACGCCGTGCGTGGACGGGTAGGTCACCATGATCGCCGCGAGGCGCTCGCCGTGCTCGCCGAGCTTGGCGCGCAGGTCGTCGAGGTCGATGTTGCCGCCCTCGTCGCACGTGACGACGACGACCCGCATCCCGGCCATGACGGCGCTGGCGGCGTTGGTGCCGTGCGCCGAGGAGGGGATCAGGCAGACGTCGCGGTGCTCCTCGCCGCGGGACGCGTGGTAGCCGCGGATGGCGAGCAGGCCGGCCAGCTCGCCCTGGGAGCCGGCGTTCGGCTGGACGGAGACCTTCGCGTACCCGGTGATCTCGGCGAGGAAGCCCTCCAGCTCGCCGATCAGCTCGACGTAGCCGGCGGCCTGGTCGAGCGGCGCGAACGGGTGGATCGCGGCGAACTCCGGCCAGGTGATCGGCTCCATCTCGGCGGTGGCGTTGAGCTTCATCGTGCAGGAGCCGAGCGGGATCATGGAGCGGTCGAGCGCGATGTCCTTGTCCTGGAGCCTGCGCAGGTAGCGCAGCATCGCGGTCTCGGAGCGGTGCGTGTGGAAGACGGGGTGGGTCAGGTAGGGGCTCTCGCGGCGCAGGGCGTCCGGGAACGCCTCGGGGACCTCGCCCACCTCGGTCGCGCCGAACGCCTCGAGCACGGCCGTCACGTGCGCGGGCAGCGTCGTCTCGTCGCAGGCGGCCGCGACCCGGTCGGGGCCGTCCGGGCGCAGGTTGATTCCGCGCTCGCGGGCGGCCGCGACGACCTCGGCGGCGCGGCCCGGCACGCGGGCCAGGACCGTGTCGAAGAACGAGTCGTGGACGACCTCGACGCCGCCGGCGCGCAGCCCCGCGGCGATCTCGGCGGCCCGGCGGTGCGTCCGCTGCGCGATCGCGGCCAGCCCCTCGGGGCCGTGGTACACGGCGTACATGCTCGCCATCACGGCGAGCAGGACCTGGGCGGTGCAGATGTTGCTGGTGGCCTTCTCGCGGCGGATGTGCTGCTCGCGGGTCTGGAGGGCCAGCCGGTAGGCGGTGGCGCCGTCCGCGTCGACGGACACGCCCACGAGCCGGCCGGGGAGCTGGCGCTGGATGCCCTCGCCGACCGCCATGTAGCCGGCGTGCGGTCCGCCGAACCCGTAGGGGACGCCGAACCGCTGCGCGGAGCCCACCGCGATGTCGGCGCCGGACTCGCCGGGCGGGCGCAGCAGGGTCAGCGCCAGCAGGTCGGCGGCCACGACGGCCTTGGCGCCGCGCTCGTGGGCCTGCGCGATGACGGGCTCCAGGTCGCGGACGGCGCCGGACGCGCCCGGGTACTGCAGCAGCACGCCGAAGAAGTCGCCGTCGGGCAGGCCGCGGGACAGGTCGGCGATGACGATCTCGATGCCGAGCGGGATCGCGCGGGTCCGGACGACCTCGATCGTCTGCGGGAGCGTGTCGATGTCGACGAGGAACGCCCCGGGCTCCTTGCGCCGGGAGACGCGGTGCGCGAGGGCCATGGCCTCGGCGGCGGCGGTGCCCTCGTCCAGCATGGAGGCGTTCGCGACGGGCAGCCCGGTCAGGTCGCCCACCATCGTCTGGAAGTTCAGCAGGGCTTCGAGCCGCCCCTGGGAGATCTCCGGCTGGTAGGGGGTGTAGGCGGTGTACCAGCCCGGGTTCTCCAGCACGTTCCGCATGATCACGCCGGGCGTGGTCGTCCCGTGGTAGCCGAGCCCGATCATGGACGTCAGGACGGTGTTGCGGGACGCGAGCTCGCGGAGCCGGTCCAGCGCGGCGGTCTCGCTCAGCGCGGGCGGCAGGTCCAGCGGACGGGACGTGCGGATCGCGGCGGGGACCGCGTGGTCGATCAGCGCCTCGGCGCCGGAGTAGCCGATGGCGGCCAGCATCCTCGCCTGGTCGTCCGGCGAGGGGCCGACATGCCGGTCGGCGAACGCCGACCGGGGATGCTGCGGCGCGGCCACAGGGGCGAAGAACTGGGCGGTCATGGAGGGCCTCCTGGCTGCTGCGGTCGCTCAGGTGCGCCGCCGGCGCGGGCCGGCGGCCGTTCTCCCCCTCTGTCATGGCACCTGAGAGCTTCACCCGCGCGGCGGGGTTTCCCCTTCGGTGAGCCGCCCTTCCCCGCGCGCGGGGACCGACGCCTGCTTTCCAGAGGTGCCTCGCCCGTGCGGTCCTTTTGCCTGAGAGGTTCCGGGGAGGTTGCCCCTTCGGCGCCCCACGCTGGCGGCGTGGGGTCTCTCCCGCACAGGGTTGACGGCATGTCCTAGGTCGAACCCTACCCAAAGGCGCGTCCGCGACGTCGTTCCGGCCCGCCGGAAGGGGCCGCGCCCCGCGGCGCGGGCGGTCTACCGGCGAGTACCATGTGCTGACTCACCTGGGGCGCGACGGCCCCGGGCCGCACGGGGGCGGGGAGACGAGGCTGCGGGATGGACGCGCGTCCCGGCGGCGGCCCCGCGACTCGACGGCGCGCCGCCGGGTCTGGGACGCTGATCACGATGGCGGATGGTCAGGGCGGCGGTACGGCGTGACACAGACCCACGACGGAGCGGTGCGCCCGGCGCAGGGCGCGGCCGGCGCGCCCGTCGACGAGCCCGCCCAGCCGTACCGGATCCGCCGGCCCTCCGACGCCATCCGGTTCGCGGCGTCCGTGGTGGGGCTGGCGGCGGTGATGCTGCTGGTGTCGATCGCGCAGCAGACCACCCACGGCCTGCAGACCGACATCGCGCAGGGCACCGCGCACGCGCCGCGGCTGCTGCTGACGCTGGCGACGCTGGTGTCCAGCTTCGGGGTGCTGGCCGTGCCGATCGCGTTCGCGATCGAGCGGCTCTTCCACAAGGACGGCGTCCGCGTGGCGATCGCGCTGCTGGCCGCGATGATCGCGTTCGGGATCACGGTGGGCCTGGACGACCTGGTGGTGCGGGCCGCGCCGGGCGGCGTGCTCGACTCGCTGATCTGGGGCGGCACGGAGACCGCGCCGGTGCACACCGACATCGCCCCGGTCATCGCCTTCGTGAGCGCGGTCGGGATGGCGGGCCGCGCCCGCTGGCAGGCCGCGACCTGGACCATGATCGGACTGGCGGCGCTGACGGGGCTGACGGCGTCCTACGCCTCCGTCGCCGCGCTGGCGGCCACCTACCTGCTCGGCCGCGCCATCGGCCACGGCACCCTCTACGCCGTCGGGACGCCGAATCCCCGCCCGTCCGGGACGGCCGTGGTGGCCGCGCTCGAACGGCTCGGGCTGCACCCGCGGCGGGCGGCGCGCCTGGACGGCACGCACGACGCCGACGAGACCCGCCGCTACGGCGTCGCCCTCGCCCCCTCCCCGCAGGGCGGGTACGGCGCCCGGCTCCCGGCGGGCCGGGGGCGGCACGGCGACTGGGACGTGGAGGTCCGCGTCCTGGACCGCGACCAGCAGACCGCCGGGCTGCTCTACCGCGTCTGGCGGCTGCTGCGGCTGCGCGGCGCCACGACGGGGCGGACGCTGCGGTCGCTGCGCCGGTCCCTGGAGCTGGAGTCGCTGGCGGCGTACGCGGTGGACGCCGCGGGCGCCCGGACGCCCCGGCTCGTCGGCACGTGCGAGGTCGGCACCGAGGCGGCGCTGCTGGCCTACGAGCACGTCCCGGGGCGGCGGCTCGGGGACGTCCCCGACGCGGAGATCACCGACGAGCTGCTGGCGGACGTGTGGCGGCAGTTCCGGGCGCTGCAGGCGGGGCGGCTCGCGCACCGGCGGCTGGAGGGCGAGGCGGTCCTGGTCGGCGACGACGGGCTGGCCTACCTGACCGACCTGCGGTTCGGGGAGACGGCGGCCGGCGACCTGGCGCTGCGCCTGGACCTCGCGCAGCTGCTCACGACGCTGGCGCTGCGCGCGGGGCCGGAGCGGGCGGTGGGGACGGCGGCGCCGGTGCTGGGCGAGGAGGCCCTCGGCGGGGCGGTGCCGCTGCTGCAGCGGGTGGCGCTGTCGCGGGCGACCCGCACCGCGCTGCGGCACCACAAGGACCTGCTGACCCGCATCCGGGAGCAGATCGTCCGGCTGAAGCCGGAGACGGAGGCGCCCCCGGCCAAGCTGGAGCGCTTCCGGCCGCGGACCATCGTCAGCATCGTGGCGCTGTCGGTCGCGGCGTACATCGTCATCCCCCAGGTGACGAGCCTGGACATCGGCCGCCTCGCGGCCACGGCGAGCTGGCACTGGGTGGCCGCGGCCCTCGGGGCGGCGGCGCTCACCTACGTCGCCGCAGCGTTCATGCTGATGGGGTTCGTCCCGGAGCGGCTGCCGCTGGGGCGGACGGTCCTGGTGCAGCTGGCGGCGTCGTTCGTGAAGCTGGTCGCGCCGGCGGCCGTGGGCGGCGTCGCCGTCAACACGCGCTACCTGCAGCGCTCGGGCGTCCGGCCCGCCCTCGCCGTCGCGAGCGTGGGCGCGTCCCAGCTCGTGGGGATGGTCACCCACATCCTGCTGCTGGTGCTGTTCGGGTTCCTGACCGGTTCGACGGCGAAGGCGACGCAGGACCTGGCCCCGTCCCGGACGATCGTGCTCGCGGTGCTCGGGCTGGGGCTGCTCGCGGGGCTCGCGCTGACGGTGCCGCGGGTGCGGCGGGTGGTCGCCTCGCGGCTGAGGGCCATGTTCTCGGGCGTGGTGCCGCGCCTGGTGGACGTGCTGCAGTCGCCGAAGAAGCTGTCCACCGGGATGGGCGGCACCCTGCTGCTGACGCTGGCGTTCACGCTGTGCCTGGACGCCTCGATCCGGGCGTTCGGCGGGTCGCTGCCGTGGACGACGGTGGTGCTGGTGTTCCTCACCGCGAACGCGGTGGGTTCGGCGGCGCCGACGCCGGGCGGGCTCGGCGCCGTCGAGGGCGCGCTCACGCTGGCGTTGACGATCTCGGGGCTGACGGCGGAGACGGCCACGTCGGCGGTGCTGCTCTACCGGCTCCTGACGCTGTGGCTGCCGGTCCTGCCGGGGTGGGGGGCGTTCGCCTTCCTGCAGCGCAAAGAGGCGCTCTGAGGGGTCAGCCGGTGCGGCGGGCGCGCCGCCGGTCGGCCAGTTCGTCGTGGTGGTGCCCGGCGGGGTCCTCGTCGCCGGTGGAGGCGCGTTCAGCGGGCAGTTCCGCGAGACTGCCCTCCACCTCCTGCCACACCCGTCCGAGCGCGATGCCGAACACGCCCTGGCCGCCCTGGAGGAGGTCGACGACCTCGTCGGGCGAGGTGCACTCGTAGACGCTGACACCGTCGCTCATCAGAGTGATCTGGGCGAGGTCCTGGACGCCGCGGTCGCGCAGGTGGGAGACGGCCGTGCGTATCTGCTGCAACGAGACGCCGGTGTCGAGGAGCCGCTTGACGACCTTCAGGACGAGGACGTCGCGGAAGCTGTACAACCGCTGGCTGCCGGACCCCTGGGCCGACCGCACGCTCGGCTCCACCAGCTTCGTGCGGGCCCAGTAGTCGAGCTGCCGGTAGGTGATGCCCGCCGCGGCGCACGCCGTCGGGCCGCGGTAACCGACGTCCTCCGGCGGCGCCGACACCTGGGTGTCGAAGAGCAGGCCCTGCTCTCCGGCACGGCGGGACGCCACGCGCCTGTCGGGGGTCGCCTTGCCCTCGCCGCTGCTCACCGCCACGCGGACCTCCGGCTTCTATCATCCCGTAGCGGTTCGTCAAGGGGGTTTGACGAATAACACCACGGGTGTTCCACCAGCACGGTAGGTGCCGGTCAGGGTGTGGTCAACGTTCACCGTCGGCGCGTCGCATGCCCGGATGAACCGGCTTCACGTGGGCAAACTGCGCACCTTCGTCACCCACGCAGTCCATACCCCGATGGTTCCCCCGCAAAAACCGCCAGGTCCGGCGCAATGGGCGACCATTCGCCCGATCGCATGATCTCGCACTCCAGAGTGACATACGGCACAGCGGCCGCTCGCCCCGGGGTGCCGGAGAGGCCTAACCGGCGCGGCCGAAGTCCTCAGGGGAGATCGTGTCGAGGAACTCGCGGAACTTCTCGACCTCGTCCTCCTGCTCGTCGGGGATGGCGACGCCGGCCTCCTCCAGGACGTCCTCGCTCGCGAAGATCGTGGCGCCCGTGCGCAGCGCGAGGGCGATGGAGTCGGACGGGCGCGCGCTCACCTCGACGCCGTTGGAGAAGACGAGGTCGGCGAAGAAGATCCCCTCGCGCAGCGCGGTGATGTTGACCGTGCGGAGCTGGACGCTCAGCGCGTCCAGCACGTCGCGGAACAGGTCGTGGGTGAGGGGCCGGGCGGGCAGCACCCCCTGCTGGGCGAAGGCGATCGCGGTCGCCTCCACCGCCCCGATCCAGATGGGCAGGTAGCGATCGCCCTCCGTCTCCTTCAACAGGACGATCGGCTGATTGGAGGGCATCTCGACCCGGACGCCGACGACCTCCATCTGCTTCACTGCGGCTCCCTGCTGGTTCTCGCTGTCTCGATCACCACGTGCAGCGGATCGATTCCTGACCGAACCATGTAGCCAACGTACACCCAGGCTCGGACAGCTCGCGGCGCGCGGGGTACGGCAAAATCCTCCACCGGCCGCGTGATCAGTGGTCGAGGCTCTCGCGCAGGCCCGCGCCCACCAGCGCGGCGTGCAGCCGGACCGACAGCGCGGCGATCTCGCGCGCGGTCTCGGCGGCCTCCTCGTGCGCGCCGCGGCTGCGGCGGCGCAGCTGCGGCGCGACCATCTGCTCGATCAGGCCGACCTGCCGGTCGGCGGCGGCCTTGACGGCGCGCAGGTGCCGGACCTCGAAGCCGAAGTCCTCGAGCGCGGCGGCCACGCGCGCGATGTTGAGCGCCTCGCCCTCGTAGTGCGCGCCGATCCGGCGGACGAGGCCGTACTCCTCCAGGCGGACGAGGAGGGCCTCGTCGATCCCGGCCCCGTCCAGGAGCTGGCGGCGGGTGAGCCGCACGGCGGGCTCCACCGCGGTCGTGTCGGCGGCCACGAGCGTGCGGGGGCGCCGCCGCTCAGGCTCGGCCGGGCCGGGGCGGCGCGCGCCGGGCGGCGGGACGCTCTCACCGCGGTCGCGCGCCTCCAGCTGCTGCCGGATGACGCGCAGCGGCAGGTAGTGGTCGCGCTGCGCGGTGAGGACGTAGCGCAGGCGCTCGACGTCGGCCTCGCCGAACTTGCGGTAGCCGGAGGGGCTGCGCTCCGGCTCGACGAGCCCCTCGGACTCCAGGAAGCGGATCTTGGAGATCGTGATGTCGGGGAACTCCGTCCTGAGCAGCCCGAGGACGTCCCCGATGGTCATCGGGGACCGGGCCGGCTCCGCGCTCAAGGGCCCTCCCATCGTTCGCCGCGACCTCGCCGCGTTCCGTCAGCCGTGGGCCGGGTTGGTGAGGAACACCAACCGGAACTTGCCGATCTGGACCTCGTCGCCGCCCGACAGCCCGGCCTGGTCGATCCGCTGCCGGTTGACGTAGGTGCCGTTGAGGCTGCCGGTGTCGCGGACGGAGAACACGCCGCCCTGCCGGGCGAACTCGGCGTGCCGGCGGGAGACGGTGACGTCGTCCAGGAAGATGTCGCTCTCGGGGTGCCGCCCGGCGGACGTGCGGTCCTTGTCGAGCAGGAAGCGGCTGCCGGCGTTGGGCCCGCGCTTGACGACGAGCAGCGCGGTGCCCGGGGGGAGCGCCTCCATCGCCATCTGGTCGGGCCCGGCCGGCTCCTCGGCGCCGGCGTCGGTGTCCAGCGCCTCGAATCCCCCGATGGAGATCGTGGACGTGGACTCGCCCGGCGACTCCCGGGGAGGCGGCGGCGCCGAACTCCTCAGCGGAGTGCCGCAGTTCGAGCAGAAGCGGGCATCATCCGGGTTGGCGTGACCGCACTGCGTGCAGTAGACGCTCGGCATCGATCGGCTCGGCCTCCTACCATCGGCGTGCCGCCCGCGGGCCGCCCGCCGTAGCGGGGACCGCCTGCGCCACGCGCATCCTTCACCCAACCCACGCCGGGGATCCGCCCCGGCAACGGTCCAGCTTCACCGCCCGCTCACGCGACGGTCGCCGCAACTTACGCGGCTATCACCCGAGGGGTCAACCGGAACGGTGAACCGGCTGCACCAAACTACATTCGACGATGATCGCAGGTCCATGCCGCCGCGCGGACCGCCGCGATCACGACGTCCCGGCACGGTGCCCGGTTTACCGTCCCCCCGTCCCCTCTAGGGAGACCGTACCGCGCCGACGGCCAGCTTCGCGCGCCGGGTGATCAGGACGCGGGCCCCGGCGCCCTCCAGCGTGCGGACGAGGCCTCCCGGGATGTTGAGCGCGGTCGTCATCGTGTGCGGGTCGCCGATGGCCAGGAACCGGTACGGGGCGGTGAGGAGCCTGCCGTCCGCGCGGACGCCGTCGCGGTCGTCCAGGAAGTGGGTGTCGACGCCGACGCGGACGTCGCCGACCTGGATGACCTCGGCGCCCGCGTCGCGGAGTTCCTCCAGGGCGTCCAGAAGGTTCAGGGCCTTCACGCCGTGCCGGGGGTCGTCGATGCGCAGTTCGATGCCGGGGCCCTCGGCGGGGAGCGTGCCCGCCAGCAGGCCGTAGGTGGTCGCCCGCTCGCGCGCCTCCTCCAGAGCCGTTCCGCCCTCGTCGCGCTCCAGGCGGGCCTTCGTCTCCTCCAGGTCCCGCAGGTCGCCCCTCAGCCGTTCGGAGCGCTGGCCCAGATCCGCGAGGATGCCGACGAGCTCGTCCTGCCGCGCGGTGGCGAAAGTGGTGTCGCGCTCGGTCGAGCGCACCTGCGCGGCGACGGCGAACCCCAGCACGAGGCACAGGAGCCCGCCGACGAGCTGCCCGGGGCTGACGCGCGGGCGCAGCAGATCGGCGAGGGCGCGCAGGCCTCCGGGCGCGGGCGGAACCCGTCCGTCCTCGGGTGGCCCCTCGTTCTCCGCGGCCCGCCCGTCCTCCGGTGGCGCCTTCCGCGTGGCCTCGCCGCCGGTCATGCGCCGAACAGCTTCCGCCGGATGGCCGCCGCGTTGGAGAAGATCCGGATGCCGAGGACGACCACGACGCCGGTGGACAGCTGCGAGCCGACGCCGAGCTTGTCCCCGAGGAAGACGATCAGCGCGGCGATGACGGTGTTGCTGACGAAGGAGACCGTGAAGACCTTCTCGTCGAAGATGCCCTCCAGCCGGGCCCGGACGCCGCCGAACATGGCGTCGAGCGCCGCCACGATCGCGATCGGCAGGTAGGGCTGGAGCCAGAGCGGGACGTCCGGCTGGATCAGCAGGCCCAGCGTGACGCCGGCCACGAGCCCGATCAGCGCGATCATCTCCGGGTCACCCCTCCCCCGCTCACCGGCCGCCCCCCTCGCCGGGGACGGCGTACCGCAGCCGGACCGCCCCCGCGGCGGGCAGCCGCACCTCGTCCGAGCGGCGCGTGCCGTACCTGATCCCGAACCGGTCGCGCAGCGCCGCGAGCCGCCGGTCCGCGGGCGAGCCGGCGAAGGCGGCCCGCAGCCGCCCGGGGTCGCCGACCGCCGTGACCTCGTAGGGCCCGCCGAGCGGCCGATAGTCGACCAGGATCGCCTCACCGGCGGCGCGGATCGCGGTGGTCGGGGTGAGCCGCCGGCCGTTGACGCCGATGGCCCGCGCGCCCGCCGCCCACAGCCCGTTCACCAGGACCTGGAGGTCCTGATTGAGCTGTCCGACGACATCCTGGTGATGTACGCGGGCCGCGCGGTGGAGTACGCCTCCGTCGACGACGCCTTCCACCAGCCGCTGCACCCCTA
>NZ_JBEUPA010000179.1:0-15055 GCF_040492065.1 Actinomadura sp. NPDC000929
CCGGCCGCGGGCCCCGGGCGCGGGCCCGGGGCCGGGGCCGGCGGCGCGGCGGGCATACATCGGCGCGGGACGGGAATGGGGCCGTCCACCTGCGGGGACGATCCCGCGGGCGAACCGCCGACGAGGGGGAGATCGCCATGCGCGTCGTCGTCACCGGCGCCACGGGCAACATCGGGACCAGCACCGTCCGCGCGCTCGCCGAGGACCCGGCCGTCACCGAGATCACCGGACTGGCCCGCCGCGACCCCGGCCCCGGGGCCGCCCGCGAGGCCGACCCCGTCGGGACCGGCAAGCTGCGCTGGGCCGAGGCCGACGTCACCGACACCGACCTGGTCCCCCTGATGCGCGGCGCCGACGTCGTCATCCATCTGGCCTGGCTGTTCCAGCCCACCCACCGGCCCGCGGTGACCTGGGACGCCAACGCCGTCGGCAGCGCCCGGGTGTTCGACGCCGCCGCCCGCGCGGGCGTGCCCGCGCTGGTGTACTCCTCCTCGGTCGGGGCGTACTCCCCCGGTCCCAAGGACCGCGCGGTCGACGAGTCCTGGCCCACCCACGGGTGGCCCGAGGCCGCCTACAGCCGCGAGAAGGCCTACGTCGAACGGCTCCTGGACGCCTTCGAGACCGCCAACCCCGACTGCCGCGTCGTGCGGCTGCGGCCCGGGTTCGTCTTCGAACGGCAGAGCGCCAGCGAGCAGCGCCGCCTGTTCGCCGGGCCGCTGCTGCCCGGCCGCCTGGCCCGCCCCGACCTCATCCCGGTCGTGCCGGACCTGCCCGGCCTGCGGCTGCAGGTCCTGCACTCCGCCGACGCCGGGCAGGCGTTCCGGCTCGCCGCCACCGGCGAGGCCCGCGGCGCCTTCAACCTCGCCGCCGAACCCGCCCTGGACGCCGCCGAGCTCGCCGACCTGCTCGGCGCCCGGATCGTGCGGCTGCCCGCGCGGGGCGTGCGGGCCGCGCTCGCCGCCGCCTGGAACCTGCACCTGGTGCCCGCCTCCCCCGCACTGCTCGACCTGGCCCTGCAGATCCCGCTCATGGACACCGCCCGGGCCCGCGACGAGCTCGGCTGGACGCCCCGCCACAGCGCCCGCGAGGCGATCACCGAGTTCCTGGAAGGGCTGCGCACCGGCGCCGGCCGCGACACCCCGCCACTGGCCCACGACACCGGCGGGCGGCTGCGCGGACGCGAGTTCGCCACCGGAGTCGGCCGCAAGCCCTGACCGCACCCACGCCGACTCCGCCACCACGCACCAGACGGCCACCACCCACCACGACCGGCGGCGCGGTCCGGCCCCACGGCCCGGCCCCGCTCCGCCGCCCAACCGATCCGGAGGTCACCCGATGCCGACGATCACAAGCGAGCACCTGCACACCCTGCTGGCCTCCACCGACCGCGGCGCCGCGCTCGTCGTCGTCGGCGGCCGCGCCGCCGTCGTCCCGGCCGACCCGAGCCGCGGCGACGGCCCCGAGGACGCCATGGTGATCACCACCCGGGACGCCGTCATCGCCGAACTCGACACCGGCGCCAACGAGGAGCAGATCGAGGCCCTCGCCCAGCGGCTGGACACCGCCCTGGACAGCCTCGGCGGCTGACCCCCACCCGGCGGCAACGTCGCGGCGGGGGCCGGCCGCCGTCCGGGATCAGTCGCGGCTGCGCCGGCGATGGCTGGTGTCGCAGAACGGGTACGCGCGGCTGCGGCGGCACGCGCACAGCGCCACCAGCCACCGGTCCGACACCGCCGTCGACCCGTCCTCCATCACGATCTCCACCGGGCCCTCCACCAGCACGGGGCCGCCCGGCACCATCCGCACCCGCCGCCGCTCCCGGCCGCCCGGCGTCGCTCCGTCCGGGCCTTCGGCACCGTTCGCGGGCACCGGCCGCGACTCCGGCCGGGTCTCGGGCCGAGTCTCAGGCCGCCCGCTGGTCGCGCTCATCGGCCGCCTCCTCCTCCATCCGGTCCGCGCGCACCACCACCAGGTCCTCGTGCCGCTGCCCCTCCACCAGCAGGCCGCGCGCCCGCAGCCCGTCCGCGCGGCGCCGCATCACCGGCCCGAACGGCTCGCGGTGCCGCGCCACCACCGACGCCCGCATCCCCGCGCGGCGCAGCCCCACCAGCGTGGCCGCCACCCCGTTCAGCGCCGAGTGCACCACCAGCAGCGTCCCCGACGGCGACAGATGCCGGGGGGCCTGCGCGCAGATCCGGTCCAGCAGAATCCGGCCGTCCGGGCCCGCCTCCCACGCCCGCGCCCGGCCCCGCACCGACGCCGGGTCGACCTCCCCGGCCACGTACGGGGGGTTCGCGACGATCACGTCGAACTCCTGCCCGGCGACCGGCGCGAACATGTCCCCGCGCAGCACCCGCACCGGCAGCCCCCGCATCCGCGCGTTCACCCGCGCCGCCAACACCGCCTGCGACGAGGCGTCCACCGCGACGACCTCGCAGCCCGCCTGCGCAGCGGCCAGCGCCACCGCGCCGGTCCCCGTGCCGAGCTCCAGGACCCGTGCCCCCGGCGGCGCCCCCGCCCGCGACAGCGACCTCAGCAGCGCCCGCGTCAGCAGCGAGGTGTCGGCCTGCGGCCGGTACACGCCCGGCGGCCTGAAAAGCATCATCCCGCCCCTCCCCTTCACCCGGCCGCCGGCGCGGCCGCCGGCACGTCACTCACCACACCGGCCCCGGCGCCGGGGCCCGCATCGCCCACCGCATCGCCCACCGTGTCGGCGAGCGGGCGCCGCAGCGCCGAACGGCCCGCCCGCCAGCTCCCCAGCAGATGGCCGCCCAACCGGTCCTCCAGCAGGCCCGTCGCGCGCACGCCCAGCACCACGTCCCCGGCCAGGCCCGGCTCGGCCTCCAGCAGCCCGCCGATCACCTCGTGGCGCAGCACCTGCTCGTGGACGGCGTCGGCCTCGATGTGCTCGGTGTGGAACAGCACGGCGCGCGGACCGGCGCCCAGCCGCTCCAGCGCCCGCGCCATCCGCCGCGCCGACGGCGCCGTGGTGATCTCCGCCGCCGCGAAATGCCCCACCAGCGCGGCCCGCAGCGACCGGTGCAGCCCGAACAGCGACATCATGTTCACCGTCGCCAGCATCTCCGCGGGCGCCGCGTCCACGTACGCGCCGTAGGACGGGTCCAGCCCCAGGTCGTCCAGCAGATCGGCGTACAGGCCCTGGTGCGTCATCCGCGCGCGGCCGCCGCCGAACTCGTCGTTCTCCACCGCCGCCAGCGCCGCCTTGGCCCGCCCCCGCAGCCGCGGGATCACCCACGCGTGCGGATCGGCCTCCTTCAGGTGGTACACCGACCGCAGCGCCGCGTACTCGCGCATCTGCCCCCAGGTGCCCTCGTCGCGCAGATGGTGGGACACGCCGCGCGCGTCCACCGGCTCCACCAGGAGCTCCTCAAGCGCCCCCTGCACGTCCCCGGCCGCTTCCGGGCCGGTCGCCCGCCACACGTCGCGGCGCAGCGCCGCCAGGAACACCGCCTCCATCGCCCCGCGCAGCCGCAGCAGCCCCGGATCCCACTCCCAGTCCGGGTCCACGCCCGCGAACCCCTGGTAGTGCAGCTCGTAGCAGGTGTGCAGCGCCAGCTGCAGATCCTCCCCGTAGGGGTCGCAGGACCGCGCCTCGGCGACCAGCCCGCCGATCCCGCACGGCCCAGGCGGGTCGTCGCGAAGCGGGCTCGGGTGCGGGCCCGAGGCCAGGACGTCCGCCACGGCCCGCGACAGCGGCCCGCGCGGCTCCGGCAGCACCGGGGCCCGGTCCGCGCGCGCCCGGACGGAACCGAGCGAACCCCCGAATCCGAAGCCGGACGCAGGGCCCGACCCGGGAGCCGATGCAGGGCCTGACGCGGGGGCCTGCCCGCGTCCGGTCCCCGGGCGGGGCTCGGGACCGCGAGAGGGCGGTCGGTCCTGGTGAACGGTCATGTGTCCTCCGTCGTCAAGGGGCGTCCGGCTCCGGTACCCGCTCACCCGCGTCCCATACGCCCGGTTTCTCCCCAGGAGTCTCGTCGGGCGGCTCCCCCGCCCCCTCGGCGGGCCCGCCCGCCACGTCCGGCCCTGCGTCCGAGCCGGCACCGAGGCCGGCCTCCAGGCCGGTGTCCAGGTCGCCGGACTCGGTCTGGCGGACCAGCATGTCCACCACCGCGCGCGGCCCGCCCCGCCGGGCCGCCCGGCGCTGCCGGTCCGCTCCCGTCCCCGCGCGGCGCACGCCCTCCACCAGCCTGGACACCGCGTCCAGGTCGCCGGCCTCCTCCAGCGCCGGGGCCGCGCGGGCGACGAGTCCGTCCAGCAGCCGCCGCACCGGGACAGCACGGTGCGACACCGGGTCCACCATCGCGCCGTCCAGACCGTGCCGGGCCGCGTTCCACAGCGCCGCCGCGCACACCTGCCCGTCCACCCGCGGCGCCTCGCGGCCCGCCGCCAGATCCGCCAGCGCGGCGGCCACCAGGCCCCGCACCAGCGCGGCCTGCAGCACCGCCTCGTCCGCCGTCGCCGCCGCGTCCCCCGCCCGCACCTCCACCGTCGGCCACCGCGGCGACGGCCGCGCCAGCCAGAACGTCATCGCCCCGTCCACCAGCGCGCCCGACTCCACCAGCGCCGCGACCCGCGCGTCGTAGTCGGCCGCCGACGCCGACCACGGCGGCACGCCCGCCCCCGGGAACCGCGCCATCTCCATCATCCGGCGCGCCGCGTAGCGGGTGGGGCGCCCGCGGTCGAACGGCGAGTTGGCCGCCAGCGCCACCAGCACCGGCAGCCACGGCCGCAGATGGTTCACCACCGCCACCGCCGCCTCCCGGTCCGGGACGCCGACGTGCACATGGCAGCCGCACGCCTGGTAGTCCTCGACCACGTCGCCGTAGGCGGACACGATCGCGGCGAACCGCTCGCCCCGCGCCGCCGGCGGCGGGCGGCCGCCCAGCACCGGCGTCCCCGCCGCCACCAGCAGCGCGCCGCGCTCCCGCGCCGCCTCCGCCAGCCGCGCCCGCCCGTACCGCAGCTGCGCGCGCAGGCCCGCCAGGTCGTGGCACACCCCCGTGACCGCCTCCACCTGCGACCCCAGCAACTCGGTGTGGAACGACCCACCCGAGGCCCGCCACCGGTGCGGCCCGGCCCATTCCAGGACGTCCTCGGCGTGCCCGACGCACTCCCCCGACCCCGGGTCCACCAGCAGGAACTCCTCCTCCACCCCGAGACTGACCCCCGGCGCGTGCCCCCCGACGCCTCCGCCCATGCCGAGTCCCCCTCACTCGTACAGACCCCCTCACCTCGGGGGATTCCCGCCCAGAACGTCCCCTCCCTCCCCCGCCCGAGATCCTTTACGCCGCCGCCGTCCGCCGTGCTGACCGGATCGTTCCGCTTCCCGTCGCGATGACGCCTGTCGGGCGCCGCCGCGCCCGGCCAGGATCGACCCATGAACCGAGCGCTCCTCGTCATCGACGTCCAAGAGTCCTTCCGCCGCCGCCCCAACTGGGCGGCGGTCTCGGCGCCCGACATCGCCGCCCGCGCCGCGCGCCTGGCCGCCGCCGCCCGCGCCGCGGGCGACCTGGTCGTGTGGATCCTGCACGCCGAACCCGGCACCGGGAACCCCTTCGACCCCGCGCTCGGCCACGTGCGCCTCATGGACGGCCTGGCGCCCGAGCCCGGCGAGCCCGTCATGACCAAGACCTCCCGCAACGCCTTCACCACCACCGGCCTGCAGCAGCTGCTCACCGAACGCGGCGTCGGCGAGGTCACCGTCTGCGGCATCCAGACCGAGCAGTGCTGCGAGACCACCGCACGCCTGGCCGCCGACCTCGGCTACCGCGTCGCCTTCGTCACCGACGCCACCGCCACCTTCCCCATCGAGCACCGCGACGCCCCGCCCGGCCGCCCCCTGGCCGAGATCCTCGCCGACCCCGCCACCCTGCCCACCGACCAGATCATCGCCCGCACCGAGTACGCCCTGGCCGGACGGTTCGCCGCGATCGCCTCGCTCGACGACCTCGCACCCGCCCCGGTAGGCTGACCGGATCGTGACCTGCGTCGTCTTCCTGCTCGTCCCCGGCCTGCACCTGCTCGACCTGGCCGGGCCCGCCCAGGTGTTCGGCACCGCCGCCGACGCCGGCCTGCCCTACCGGCTCGCCTACGTCGCCGACCGCACCGCCCCCGGGGACGAGCCGGAGACCGCGCCCCCCTCCGCCGCCGCGCCCGCGACCGTGCCCGCGACCGTGCCCACCGCGCAGGGCGTCGCCCTCCAGGCCCCCACCGCATGGCCCGACCTCACCGCGGCCGACATCGTCCTGGTCCCCGGATGGCGCTGGGGCGACGGCGAACCCCACGCCCCGCCCGTCTCCGCCCGCGCCGCCCGCCGCCTGGCCGCCCACCACGCCGCGGGCGGCACCGTCGCCAGCGTCTGCGCCGGAGCCTTCGCCCTCGCCCACGCCGGACTGCTGGACGGGCGCCGCTGCACCACCCACCACGAGCTCCAGGACGCCCTGGCCCGCCGCCACCCGCGCGCCACCGTCGTGCGCGACGTGCTGTACGTCACCGACGGCCGCGTCGTCACCTCCGCCGGCATCGCCTCCGGCATCGACCTCGCCCTGCACCTGGTCGCCTCCCGGCACGGCCCCGGCGCCGCCGCCCGCACCGCCCGCGCCATGGTCGTGTACGCGCGCCGCAACGGCGACGAACCCCAGGCCAGCGCCCTGCTGCGGCACCGCGCCCACGTCAGCGACGCCGTCCACCGCGCCCAGGACCACATCGACGCCCACTACGCCGGCCCCCTGCCCCTGCACGTCCTGGCCGCCGAGGCCGGCGTCAGCGAACGCACCCTCACCCGCCGCTTCACCGCCGCCACCGGCCTGACCCCGCTGCGCTACCAGCAGGAACTGCGGCTCGAACGCGCCGAGCACCTCATCGGGCAGGGCGCCACCACCGACGCCGCCGCCCGCGCCGTCGGATTCACCGACGCCCGCATGCTCCGCCGCCTGCGCGCCCGCACCTGACCGGCACCCGCCCGCCCGCGCCGCCCGCGAGGCGGCTCAGCCGCGCAGCGCCACGTACGGGGCCAGCGCCAGCAGGCTCACCACCAGCGCCCCCTTCAGCGCCCCCGCCGGCACCGCCCGGGCGATCACCCACCCCGCCAGGACCCCCGCCAGCTCCGGGACGCCCACCAGCGCCGCCAGCGGCCAGTCGACCGCGCCCGCCGCGAGGTACCCGACCGTCCCGGCACCGGCGATCACCACCGACTGGGCCTGCGCCGCGGCCAGCGCCGACAGCACCGGCACCCCCAGCGCCACCAGCAGCGGCACGCACAGCATCGGACCCCCGACCCCGAACATCGCGCCCGCCGCCGCCACCCCCGCACCCGCAGCCGCGGTCACCGCCCGCCCCGGACCGTCCGCCGCAGGCCCCCGGCTGCCGGGACGCCGCACCAGCACCAGCACCGCCGTCACCGCAACCAGCGCCCCCAGCAGCACGCCGAACGCCCGCCCCGTCACCAGCCCGTTCAGCAGCACCCCCACCGGCGCCCCGACCACCGCGCCCCCGCACAGCAGCACCGCCGCCCGACGCGCCTCCGGCTCGCGCAGCTGCCCCGACCGCGTGTACACCGCCGTGCCCAGCACGCCCGTCGCGACGTTGGTGACCAGCGCCGTGCCCGCCACCTGCGCCGGCGACAGCGGCGTCAACGCGAACAGCCCCGCGGTGACCAGCACCCCGCCCGGCCCGACCGCCGTGATCCCGATCCCCGCCGCGACCGCCAGCAGCACCAGCCCCGCCACCACGCCCGGCCCCAGCCCCGCGACCGCCCCCGTCACCGGCCCTCCCGCCGCCCGGTGCACGGCCCCCCGTCCCGCGGCGGCGGCGCTCCGCGCAACGCGCTGAGCCGGTGTGAGATACCCATTCTCGACATTGTGCGAGATCCTGCCCGCCGGTCAACGACCACGCGCAGCGGACCGCGCAAAGGCGGCCACCTGGGAAGGAACCCTTCATGGACATCACGCACTCCAAGGACGGCACCCGCATCGCCATCGACCGGACCGGCGAGGGGCCCGCCCTGATCCATGTCGGCGGCGCCCTCAACGACCGCGGCTCCGGCGCGGCGCTCGCCGGGCTGCTGGCCCCGCACCGCACTGTCCTCACCTACGACCGCCGGGGGCGCGGCGACAGCGGCGACGCCCCGCCCTACGCCGTCGAACGCGAGATCGAGGACCTGGCCGCCGTCATCGAGGCCGCCGGCGGGTCCGCCGCGGTGTACGGGATGTCGTCCGGCGCCGTCCTGGCGCTGCGCGCCGCCGCGCACGGCCTGCCCATCACCCGGCTCGCGCTGTTCGAGCCGCCCTTCAACCCCGCCCACGACGACCGCCTCACCCGCGCCCGCGCCTACAACACCGAGCTGACCGGCATGCTCGCCGACGGGCGCCCCGGGGACGCCCTCGCCCTGTTCATGACCGCCGTCGGCATGCCGGAGGATATGGTCCGCCAGATGCGGGGCGCGCCGATGTGGCCCGCGCTGGAGGCACTCGCGTCCACCCTCGCCTACGACTCGGCGGTCATGGACGACGCCGCCACGGGCGCCGAGCTGCCGCACGACCTGCTCGCGGGCGTCTCCGTCCCGGCCCTGGTGCTGGACGGCGGCGACAGCCCCGCCTGGATGCGCGACATCGCGCGCCGCACCGCCGCGCTCCTGCCCGCCGGGACGCACCGCACCCTGGACGGCCAGACCCACGACGTCGACCCCGCCGCGCTCGCCCCGGCCCTGGAGGAGTTCCTCGCCGCCTGAGCCGCCCGGGCCCGGTCAGGGGACGGGCACCTCGACGTGGCCGGGCGCGCCGCGCCTCGTCCGGGCGCGCCCGGCGGTGACCTCGGCGGCCCACGCCTCGAACGCCTCCAGGTCCGGGACGGGCACCGCCACGTCGGCCTGCACGTCCGTCCCGTAGCGGACGTCGCCGGGCTGGTGGCCGCGGGCGTGCAGGTCGCCCAGGAACCGCCCCGCCAGCGCGTGGTCCACGCCGACGGTGACCGTCACCACCGGGCGCAGCTCCACGACCCCGACGGCGTCCAGGGCGCCGGCGACCGCCTGCCCGTAGGCGCGCGCCAGACCGCCCGCGCCGAGCTTCACTCCGCCGAAGTGGCGGGTGACGACGGCGGCGGTGCCGGTCAGCCCGCGCCGCACCAGCACCTCCAGCATCGGGATCCCCGCCGTCCCGGCCGGCTCGCCGTCGTCGCCGCTCTTGGTGATCTCGCCGCGCTCGCCGACGACGTAGGCGGTGCAGTTGTGGGTGGCGTCGCGGTGCGCGCGCCGGTGCCCGGCGATGAACGCCGTCGCCTCCGCCTCGTCGGCGACGCGGGCGAGCGTGCAGACGAACCGGGACCTGCGAACCTCCAGCTCCGCCGAGCCGCCCTGTCTGATCGTGCGCATGGCGCCTGCGAGTCTACGTTCCCGCCCGGCCGCGCCGCGGCCGGGCGCGGACGCGGGTCAGACCAGCTCGATGAGGTCGGCGATGGACGCCACGACGCGGTGCGGGCGGAACGGGAACCGGGCGATCTCGTCCTTGCGGGTGACGCCCGTCAGCACCAGGATCGTCTCCAGCCCGGCCTCGACACCGGCGACGATGTCGGTGTCCATCCGGTCGCCGATCATCGCGGTGCTCTCGCTGTGCCCGCCGACCACGTTCAGCGCCGTGCGCATCATCAGCGGGTTCGGCTTGCCGACGAAGTAGGGCTCCACGCCCGTCGCCCGGGTGATCATCGCGGCGACGGCGCCGCACGCCGGCAGCGAGCCCTCCGGGGACGGGCCGATCGGGTCGGGGTTGGTCGCCACGAACCGGGCGCCGCCCTCGATCAGCCGGATCGCGCGGGTGATCTGGGAGAAGCTGTAGGTGCGGGTCTCGCCGAGCACCACGTAGTCGGGGTCGATGTCGGTGAGGACGAAGTCCGCCTCGTGCAGCGCCGTCGTCAGGCCCGCCTCCCCGATCACGTAGGCCGACCCCTCGGGCCGCTGGTCGGCCAGGAACCGGGCGGTGGCCAGCGCCGAGGTCCAGATCGCCTCGGGCGGGACGACCAGCCCGGCCGCCGCCAGGCGGGCCGACAGGTCCCGCCGGGTGTAGATCGAGTTGTTGGTCAGGATGAGGAACGGCTTTCCGGACGCCGCCAGGCGGCGGACGAACTCCTCCGCGCCGGGGACGGGACGGCCCTCGTGCACCAGGACGCCGTCCATGTCCGACAACCAGTACTCGATCGGCTTGCGCTCGGTCATGCCCCCATTGTCGCAGGCAGGGATCTTCCTCGGGACCGTCGGCCCGGACCGGTCTCCTCCGGGCCCGCGGCGCCGGGGCGTTGACCTGTGTGTGACGCGGACCATACATTTTCGGACACGGCGCACCGAATCGTGTTCGGCGGACGGGCCGCCCGGCGGTGCGCCCACCCCGCGGGAGGCGCGACGTGCAGAGCCGGGACGTGCAGAGCCGGGACGTGCAGGACACCGGGCGGCCGCTGGCGGGCGTCGCCGAGGTCAGGGCGGCGATGACGGCGCCGGGGCAGCCGTTCGAGATGGCCGAGACGCGGATCCGCGGCGTGCGGACCCGCGTGTGGAAGAACGCCCCGCCCACCCTGCGCGACGTCCTGGAGATCTCCCGCCTCCACGGCGACAAGGACTTCCTGGTCTACGGGGACGACCGGCTCACCTTCGCCGAGCACCACGCGCGGGCGGCCGCGTTCGCGCGGGCGCTCGCCGACCGGTACGGGATCGCCAAGGGCGACCGGGTCGCGATCGCCATGCGCAACTACCCCGAGTGGTCGGTGGCGTTCTTCGGCGCCGCCGTCGCCGGGGCCGTCGTGGTCCCGCTCAACGCCTGGTGGAGCGCCGCGGAGCTGGAGTACGGGCTGGCCGACAGCGGCGCCAAGGTCCTGGTCGCCGACACCGAGCGCGCCGAGCGGCTCGCCGGCGTGCTGCCGGACCTGGGCGTGGCGTGCCTGGTCGCGCGCGCGGACGGCGCCCTGCCCCCGGGAGCGGAGGCGTTCGAGGACGCCGCCGGCGTCCCGGGCACCGCGGCGTCCTCCGAAACGTCCCCGCCCGAGGCCCCCCTGCCCGACGTCCCTCTCGACCCCGAGGACGAGGCGACGATCTTCTACACCTCCGGCACCACCGGCCGGCCCAAGGGCGCCCTCGGCACGCACCGCAACATCGCCGGCAACCCCGTCAGCCTCGCCTACGGGGTCATGTCGGCGGGCGTGCGCGCCGGCCGCACGGTCGAGGAGCTCGCGGCGCCGCAGCCGCGCGTGACGCTGCTGAGCGTCCCGTTCTTCCACGCCACCGGCTGCCACTCGGTGCTGGTGTCCAGCGCCCTGCAGGGCGGCACGGTGGTGCTGATGTACAAGTGGGACGTCCGCAGGGCGCTGGAGCTGATCGAGCGGGAGCGGGTCACCGGGTTCGGCGGCGTGCCGACGATGGCCTGGCAGGTCCTGACCTCCCCCGACTTCGCCGAGTTCGACACCTCCAGCCTCACCGGCGTCAGCTACGGCGGCGCGCCGGCCGCGCCCGCCCTCGTCGACAAGATCAGGGAGCGGCTGCCCGAGCGGATGCCCGGCAACGGCTACGGCCTCACCGAGACCTCCTCGGTCACCACCTACAACGGCGGCGTGAACTACCTGGAGCGACCCGACAGCGTCGGCCCGCCCGTCGCGGTCTGCGACGTCAAGGTCGTGGGGCCCGCCGGGGAGGAGCTGCCGGCCGGCGAGGTCGGCGAGCTGCTCATCAAGGGGCCCAACGTCATCAAGGGCTACTGGAACAGGCCCGAGGCGACCGCGGCCGCGTTCACGGACGGCTGGTTCCACAGCGGCGACCTGGCCCGCCTGGACGACGACGGGTTCGTCTACATCGTCGACCGCGCCAAGGACATGCTGATCCGCGGCGGGGAGAACATCTACTGCGCCGAGGTCGAGGCCGCCCTCTACGAGCATCCCGCCGTCGCCGACTGCGCCGTGATCGGCGTCCCGCACCAGGTGCTCGGCGAGGAGGTCGGCGCGGTCGTCGTGCCGCGCCCCGGCGCGGCGGTGTCCGAGCGCGACCTGCGGGAGTTCCTGGGCGGGCGGATCGCCGCGTTCAAGGTGCCCGCGCACGTGTGGTTCCGCGAGCAGGGACTGCCCCGCAACCCCGGCGGCAAGATCCTCAAGACGCGGCTGCGCGAGGAGCTGCTCGGCCGCCCCCCGGTATCGTGATCTTGTGAGGAGCGACGAACCCGGCCCCGCCCACCGCCAGATCGACGCGCCGGGCCTGGCGCCCGGGCCCGGATACAGCCACGCCGTGTCCGTCGACGTGCCCGGCCGGCTCGTGGTGATCAGCGGCCAGATCGCGCTGGACTCGGCGGGGAACCTGGTCGGCCCCGGCGACCTGGAGGCCCAGACCCGGCAGGTGTTCGCCAACCTGGAGACCGCGCTCACCGCCGCCGGCGCCCGCTGGGAGCACGTCGTGCGGCTCGGCTACTTCCTGCGCGACGCCGGCGGCGCCCCGGTCGTGCGGGCCGTGCGCGCCGAGTTCGTCCCCGAGGGCGTCGCGCCCGCCGCGTCGCTGGTCGAGGTGTCGCGCCTGGTCCGCGACGACCTGCTGGTGGAGATCGAGGCCCTCGCCGTCGTCCCCGCCGGCTGACGGGCGCGCACGCGGGCGCCGGCCCCGGACGCGCGACGGGGCGCCCCCGGCCATGGGGGCGCCCCGTCCACGTGCGCTGAGGTCAGACGTTCACCCCGAAGTCGGACGCGATGCCCGACAGGCCCGAGGCGTAGCCCTGGCCCACCGCGCGGAACTTCCACTCGGCGCCGTTGCGGTACAGCTCGCCGAACACCATCGCGGTCTCGGTCGAGGCGTCCTCCGACAGGTCGTAGCGCGCGATCTCGCTGTTGTCGGCCTGGTTCACCACGCGGATGAAGGCGTTGCGGACCTGCCCGAAGCTCTGCTGGCGCTTGTCGGCGTCGTAGATCGAGACCGGGAACACGATCTTGGCGATCTCGGCGGGGACGGCGCTCAGGTTCACCTTGATCGCCTCGTCGTCGCCCTCGCCCTCACCGGTGAGGTTGTCGCCGGTGTGCTCGACCGAACCGTCGGGGCTCTTGAGGTTGTTGAAGAACACGAAGTGCTGGTCCGACAGGACCTTGTTCTCCGCCGAGCACAGCAGGGCGCTGGCGTCCAGGTCGAAGTCGGTGCCGGTCGTGGTCCGCACGTCCCACCCCAGACCAACCACGACGGCGGTCAGTCCGGGGGCCTCCTTGGTCAGCGAGACGTTGCCGCCCTTGCTCAGACTGACTCCCACTGTGTCTACCTCCGTATCGGCTGCGGGTGCCACCACCCGCGTGCGGTATGTCTAACGAGAACGGTAGCCACCTTGCGCCGGTTCCCCCGCCTCCTTGGCGAATTCGCGGCGTGGCGTGCCGTTTCTTCCCGGATGTGCCCCTTCAGGCCAGGAACGCGGCGGGCGCGGTGACCGGGGCGGGCAGGTCGAACGCGGCGGCCAGCTCCGCCGCGCGGGGCGCCAGCTCGTCGCAGGCGCGGCGCCGCGCGGCCCCCAGCTCGTCCAGGATCCCCGGCGGGACGACCCCCTCGTTGAGCAGGACGGCGGCGCGGCGTTCCAGCCGGTCCAGCGCGTGCAGGCGCAGGACGGGCCCGAGCGCCCGCGGCCCGGCGCCGGCGGCCGCGGCGAGGATCTCCAGGATGATCCGGTCGGCGCAGGCGGTGGCAGTCCGCTCCGCCAGCGCCAGGTTGCCGTTCCAGGCGGTGAAGGCGTCCTGCCCGTCGCGCAGGGCGGCCTGGACCCGTCCGGCGAGCCGGTCGCGCAGGCGGCGCTCGGCGTCGCGCGCCAGGAACAGCCACACGCGCGGGGAGTCCAGGTCGCCGTCGTCGGGCGGCCCGGGCTCGGGTTCGGGCGGGACGTAGCGGTCGCGGTCGGCCATCGCGCGCGCGGTGTCGTAGAGGATGAGCTGGTTGTCGCCGCCGGCGTTCTGGTAGGCGTGCGTCAGGCCCCGGTAGGCGTTGAGGCGCTCGACGGCCGCGAACCCGGGGGCGCCGCTGTGCACCCGGCACGCCGACACCGTCTCCTGCGCCTGGACGGTCGCGGCGGCCTTCAGAAGCGCCAGGTCCCGGTCGACCGCCGACCACGGCGCCCACGCGGTCGCCGGCCCCCCGGCCTCGCCCGCGTCCCCCGCCTCGGCCGCCGGGTGGCCCGGAGGCCGCGGGGTGGTGACGTGGGCGGCGACGGCGGTGAGGGCGTAGGCGGACGCCAGCGCCCCCAGCACCGCCTCCTGCTGGTTGCGGTAGTCGGTCAGGGGGCGGCGCGGCGCCAGCCGGCCGAGGGTGGAGCGGCCCGCCGAGTGGGCCAGCAGCATCCCGGCGGCCGCCCGGGAGATCGCGGCGGAGGCCGACACGACCGCCCGCCACACCGGCGGGGCGATGCCCATCGAGCGGGTGAGCCGCGCGGCCGCGGGCCCGTGCGGGTCGTGGAAGTCCCCGTCGGGCCCGATGGCCGCGCCGTCGCGCAGCCACGCCCCGTAGGGGACGCGGACGTCCTCCAGCAGGACGGCGGCGTAGTCGATCTGCAGCCCGGTGGTCTCGGGCGCCGGGACGATCCGCACGCCGGGCGGGGCGGCGCCGTCGGGTCCGCGCAGCGGCACGGCGAACACGAACACGCCGCGCTCCTGGCCGCCGTGGACGAGGGTGGCGTAGACGGCGGCGGTCTTGGGCAGGTCGGGATGGGCGGTGTTGGTGGGGAACTTGGCGGCCTGCGCGTCGGGGGTGCTGAGGACGAACCCGCCCGTGGCGGGGTCGTGGCGGGCGACGGTACGGGGCGACAGATGGCTGTTGCTGCGTCCCACCTCGGTCATCAGCAGCGTGCCGAACGAGTCCATCGACTCCAGGGAATCGCGCAGCGGCCGCGTCTCCTCCTGCCCGGCGCCGAACCGCAGGACCGGGCCGAGCGCGAGCGTGTAGTGCAGCAGCATCATGTGGAACAGCGGAGGGTCGGCGATCGCGGCGCGCTCCAGCAGCGCGCACAGGGCCGGCGGGTCGGCCAGCAGCTCGCCGGCGGGCGGCGCGGCCAGCCCG
>NZ_JBEUPA010000180.1:0-14789 GCF_040492065.1 Actinomadura sp. NPDC000929
GCCGGGCCTCGCCGGCCGGCTGCCCGACGCCGGCGCGGAGGAGCCGCCCGCCGTGCTGCTCGCCCTGCTCGCGCTGGCGGCGCGTCCCGACGAGACCGGGCGGCTGATCGCCAAGGGCGCGGCACGGGCCCGCGAGCCGGTCTCCGAACCGGTGCCGTGGTTCACCTGGATGGTGGACGGTGCCGGCGACGATCCGCTGCGGCTGCTCGCCGTGGCCCGCGCCGCACCCGAAGCCGTGGCCGAGAGCGAGTCGCGGACGCGCGAGCGGCACGCCGCCGAGCAGCGCGACGAGGCGCTGCGCACGCACTGGGCCGAACGCGAACGGCAGCGGCTCGCCGGCCGCGGCGCCGCGATGGCGAAGGCGGTCGCGCTGACGTCGCCGCTGCTGCTGTTCTGGCTCCTGGGCAGCTGGATGATCGGCTCGCTGTTCGGCGGCGGCAACGACGACGGCACGACATCGGTCGGCCTGCACAGTTCCTCTTCGGGCGTCTCCTTCGGCGTTCTGGCCGTCGTGTCCGTGCTCGCCTGGGCGGTGCAGTGCGGCAGCGAGGTCCTCGCGGCGCGCGCACAGGGCGCGGACTACCTCCCCCACGGGCCCTGGGCGATGCTCTCGGGCATTCTCGGCGCGGGCGGCCGCGGGCTGTCGACGGCGTCCCAGACGATGTCGGGCGCCGCGCGGCAGACCGGGCGGCGCGGCTGCGGATGCGTGCTCGCCGCCGCGACGGTGCCGCTGCTCCTCTTCCTCCTCCTGCTCGCGGCGGTGACGTCCATCGCGAGCCTGCTGTGGGTCCTCGTCCTCATCGCCGTCCCCGCCGCGCACGCCGTCGCGGCCGGGGTGCGGCTGCACCACTGGCGGCAGGCACGGACGATCGGAGGGACCCCATGAGCAGCGGGATCGACGCGGACATCGCGCTGGACGCGGCGGTGGTGCTCAGCCTCGGCATGACCCGCCTGCTCGGGCACGGCGCGGGCCTGGCCGGACGCGGCGCGGAGGCGCTGGCCGCGCTCGCCGCCGGGCGCGCCGAGGCGCGCGCCGCGGCGCTCGCCGAGGTCCGCACGCACGAGCGGGCGCTGCGCGAGACGGTGGAGCGCAACGCGCGCATCGCCGCGCTCGCCGAGACCCGCGCGAAGATCGGTGCGGAGGTGCCGCTGCCCGGCCGGCTCGACCCGGCCGAGCGGTCCGCCGCCGAGCTGACCGCCTGGTGCGCGGCGACCGACCCCGTCCTGGACGAGGCCGAACGGCGCCTCTCCGAGCATCTCGCCGCCCAGGTCGGCGCGCAGATCTTCGACGTCCCCGCCGAGGGGCTGGCGGCCGGCGTGCGGGACGGCTCGCCGCCGCCGCGGGCCGCCGACGTGCGCGAGCACCTCGAACGGATCATGGTGCGGCTGCTGCCCGACGCAGGGGAGGCGGAGCGGCGTGCGGTCGCCGAGGCGGCCCGGCTGCTGGCCGGCGCGGCGACGCCGGCCGACGCGGAGGGCGTGCTGCAGGAGGTGCGGCTGCGGATCCAGGAGGCCAACCGCCGCACCCGGGAGCGGCGGGAGGAGGAGCGGCGGCTGGCGGCCGAGCGCGACGCCGCCGAGCAGGCCGAGGCCGAGCGCCGGTACGTGCTCGACTCGATCACGGCCGCGTTCGAGGACATGGGGTACGAGGTCCAGGCCGGGTTCGAGACGCTGACGGCCGAGGACGGCACCGTGACGCTGACCAAGGGCGCCTGGCCCGACCACAGCGTCCGCATGCGCGTGGACGACGCCGCGCACGTGCGCGCCTCGATGGTGCGCGAGCGGCCCGCCGAGAGCGAGGACGACCGCCGGGTGGACGTCGAGCGGGAACAGGAGTGGTGCGAGGCGTTCGAGGCGGCGCGCGAGCGCCTGGCCGGCGAGGGGATCCGCTCGGACGTGGCGTGGCGGCTGGAGCCCGGAGTGCGTGAGCTGCCCGTTTCGGCGGAGGCACGGCAGACTAGGGGCCGTGCCGCCCAACGCGAACGCTCCCGCGAGCGTCACAAGTGAGGTGTGCAGGGGGCGCTCGGACGGAGTGGAGTGACTAGATGAGCATTGATTCGCCGACCCTCGGGGGCCGGCTGCTGGGTTGGCCGCCGTTCATCCGGGAGCTGGACGCGACCCTCTCGGTGCACTCCCAGTACGTCCTGTCGGGCAACCTGCACGACAGCTTCCTGGCTCCCTCGTCGGACGGCGGCCCGGCGGTGCTGCTGCCCCTGCGGGCGCTGCTGTGGGAGACGCTGCGCTCCAGCGGCGCGGCCTTCATGGCCGTCTACGACCCGGTGGACGGGCTGCAGATCGTCCCGGGCCCTAACGAGCCGTCCGGGGACGAGGCCGCGGCGGCGGCGGAGTCGCTGCTCGGCAAGGTCAAGGCGGACGAGAAGCCCTCGCTGGAGGGGCTGACGCGGCACCTGGCCGCGGTCGCCCGGCCGCAGGAGAACGTCCGCGCCGCGTTCGTGATCGACTCGGCGTCGCGCATCGCCCGGACCCCGACCGACCTGGAGCCGGCCGAGCGCGACTTCTTCCGGTTCTGCGCGAAGCTGTCGCGCAGCGCGCGCCCCGTCCGGGTGACGGGGGCGCGGCCGAAGCCGCTCTACAACCCGGTCGTCTGGCTGGTGGAGCGGCCGGGCGACCTGCCGCCGTGGCTGACGGCCGACAACGAGAACATCCGCGAGATCACGATCCCGCGCCCGCACCTCGGCGACCGGCAGGAGACGGCGCGGCTGCTGGCCCGCGCGTTCGGGGTGAGCGACGTCGGGTCGGACGAGGTGGCGGCCGCGGCGTGCGACGCGTTCGCCGAGCAGGCCGACGGGCTGACCCTCCAGTCGATGATCGAGGTGACCCGGCTGGCGAAGGAGCGCAACGTCGACCTCGCCGACCTGCCGGACGCGGTCCGCACCTACAAGCTGGGCGTGCTCGACAACCCGTGGAGCCGCGGGCACCTGCGGCGCCGGGTGCTGGAGGGCGAGAAGCGCGTCCCCGAGCGGGTGATCGGGCAGCCGCAGGCGGTCACGAAGACGCTGGACATCCTCAAGCGGGCGGTGCTCGGGCTGTCGGGCGCGCAGGCGACCAGGTCGGGCAGCCGGCCGCGCGGGGTGCTGTTCTTCGCGGGCCCGACCGGCACCGGCAAGACGGAGCTGGCCAAGGCCATCACCGAGCTGGTCTTCGGCGACGAGTCGGCCTACCTGCGCTTCGACATGAGCGAGTTCTCCGGCGAGGGCTCCGGCGACCGGCTGATCGGGTCGCCGCCCGGGTACGTGGGGCACGAGGCCGGCGGCGAGCTCACCAACGCCGTCCGGGAGGACCCGTTCCGGGTGATCCTCTTCGACGAGATCGAGAAGGCGCACCCGCGGATCCTGGACAAGTTCCTGCAGATCCTGGAGGACGGGCGGCTCACCGACGGGCGCGGCAACACCGTCCACTTCTCCGAGTCGATCCTCATCTTCACCTCCAACCTGGGGATGTTCGTGCCGGGACGCGACCTCACGACCCGCGACGGGGCCGCGTACGGGGCCCCTGACCGTGTGCAGAACATCACACCCGGGATGTCCTACGAGCAGGTCGAGCAGCGCATCAAGGGCGCCGTCGCCGACCACTTCACGACGGTGCTGAACCGGCCGGAGCTGCTGAACCGGTTCGGCGACAACATCGTGGTGTTCGACTTCATCTCCGGCGAGGCCGCGCACAAGATCTTCGACCTGCAGTTCGCGAACATCTGCCGGCGGGTCACCGAGGAGCACCGGCTCGTCCTCGCCGTGAAGGGGGACGCGCTCCAGACGCTCCGCGAGTGGTGCACGGAGGAGCTCGCCAAGGGCGGGCGCGGCATCGGCATGGCGCTGGAGTCCCACTTCGTCAACCCGCTGGCGCGCGCGCTCTTCGACCGGGAGCTCGTCCCGGACGAGAAGGTCACCGTCACGGGGATCCGGCGCGAGGGCAGCATCGTGCACCTGGACCTCCAGTGAGCGCGGGCCGTCCCCCGGCGGCCGGAGACGGCGCCGGCGAGACGCTCCTGCTCGCCAAGGCGCACTACCCGGTGACCACACTCGGCCCGGGGACGCGGGCGGGCATCTGGACGCAGGGCTGCACGCTGCACTGCAACGGGTGCCTCTCCCGCGACACGTGGGACGCCGACCCGGGCCGGGCCATCCCCGTCGAAGCGGTCCTAGGATGGCTCGCGTCCCTTCCCGAACCGGTCGACGGGGTGACCATCTCGGGCGGCGAACCGTTCCAGCAGCCGGCCGCGCTGGCGGCCCTGGTGCGGGGGATCCGCGCGTGGCGGGAGACCCGCGACCGTGAGACGATTGCGTTGGACATATTGGTTTACAGCGGATATGTCTACTCTCGACTCTCGCGCGCCGCTGTGACGCGCGAGATCGTCGACATGTGTGACGCCGTGGTCACCGGGCCGTACGTCGACCGGCTCAACCCTGGGGGGCGACACCCCGCGGACGGCTCCCTACTCTGGAGGGGGTCGGCCAACCAGCGTGTCGTGCCGGTGTCCCCCCTGGGACGCGAGCGGTACGGGGCAGTGGCCGGCGTCGGTGACACTGAAGCGATCGGTGACACTGAAGGAAGAGGGCCCCGAGTACAGGTGTCCGTGGACGAAGGGCCGGAGGGAAAGCGGGTGTACTACATCGGGATCCCGCGAAGAGGTGACATGGAGCACCTCACGTCGAGGCTCGACCGCGCCGGGGTGCGCTCGGGGGATGTGTCATGGCGACCTTGAACTGTCCGGTCTGCGACGAGCCGTTCCAGCCGGGCGATCTGCTCTGCATGAGCTGCGGGGCCAACCTGGCGCGCGCCGGTGGCGGCGCTCACCAGCAGGGCCCGGGCGGGTACGAACCGCAGCGGATACCCCCGCCGCCGGGGCCGCAGCAGGGGGGCCAGCAGTACGGCGGCCCGCAGCCCGGCCCGGCCGACCACCAGTACGGGCAGCCTCAGCACGGTCAGGGTCAGCACGGGCAGGGCCAGCCCGGCCAGCCCCAGCATGGGCAGCCGCAGTACGGCCAGCCTCAGCACGGGCAGCAGCAGTACGGGCAGCCGCAACAGCAGCAGCCCCCCGCCGACCCCTGGGGCGCGCCGCAGCAGCCCCAGGACCAGTGGGGCGCGCCGCAGCCGCAACAGCAGCAGCCGGACGCATGGGGTCCGCCCATGCCCCAGCAGTCCCATGACCAGCACGGTCAGGGTCAGCACGGGCAGGGCCAGCCCGGCCAGCCCCCGTACGGGCAGCCGCAGCAGGGCCAGCCTCAGCACGGGCAGCAGCAGTACGGGCAGCCGCAACAGCAGCAGCCCCCCGCCGACCCGTGGGGCGCGCCGCAGCAGCCCCAGGACCAGTGGGGCGCGCCGCAGCCGCAACAGCAGCAGCCGGACCAGTACCAGCCGCAGCAGCAGTACGGCGCCCCACAGGACCAGTACGGCGCACCGCAGGACCAGTACGGCGCGCCGCAGCCCGGCCCGGCCGACCACCAGTACGGGCAGCCTCAGCACGGGCAGCCCCAGTACGGCCAGCCCCAGCACGGAGGCCAGCCGCAGCACGGGGGTCAGCCGCAGCACGGAGGCCCGTCGCCGCAGCTGCCGCACGGCCGCGAGGCGACGCTGCTGCCGCACGAGCACAACCAGGGGCAGCAGCGGTCGGCCGCGCCCGACAGCACGGCGTTCATGTGCCCGTACTGCGAGGCGGTGCTGAGCAACCCGGGCGCCGCGCAGTGCGACTCGTGCCTGCGCCCGCTGCCGCAGAAGGGCACGCCCGTCCTGCGCGTCCAGTTCCCCACGGGCGAGCTCAAGGTCTCGGTCGGCCAGCACCTGGTGCTCGGCCGGGACGCGGGCCAGTCGCCGGTGGCGGCCACGTTCACGCAGTACGACAACGTGTCGCGGCGCCACTCGACGGTGTGGCTCGACCCGTCCGGGACGGCCTGGGTGCGCGACGAGGGCTCCACCAACGGGACGTTCGTCAACGGCGAGCGGCTCCCCCGCGGCGTGGACGCCCCGCTCCGCGACGGCGACCAGCTCCGCCTGGCCGCCGACGTCACGGGCACCGTCCAGCTGAGCTGAGCGGCACGCACGAAAAGGGGCGGCCCCGCGGTTCCGAGAACCGCGGGGCCGCCCCTTTCGGCTTCGGCGCTCAGCCGGCGCGCTTGGTGCGGGCCCGCGTGCGCTCGCGCTCCTTGGCGTCCAGGACGACCTTGCGGATGCGGACGGCGGTCGGGGTGACCTCGACGCACTCGTCCTCGCGGCAGAACTCCAGCGCCTCCTCCAGCGACAGGGCGCGGGGCGGGGTGAGCCGCTCCAGCTCGTCGCCGGTGGACGACCGCATGTTCGTGAGCTTCTTCTCCTTGGTGATGTTGACGTCCATGTCGTCGGCGCGGGAGTTCTCCCCGACGATCATGCCCTCGTACACCTCGGTGGTCGGGCCGACGAAGAACGTCCCGCGCTCCTGGAGGTTCGTGATGGCGTAGGCGGTGGCGGCGCCGGACCGGTCGGCGACGAGCGAGCCGGACGGACGGGTGCGCAGCTCGCCGAACCAGGGCTCGTAGTCCTCGAAGACGTGGTGCGCCATGCCGGTGCCGCGCGTCTCGGTCATGAACTCGGTGCGGAACCCGATCAGGCCGCGGGCCGGGACGAGGAACTCCATCCGGATCCAGCCCGTCCCGTGGTTGGTCATGTGCTCCATGCGGCCCTTGCGGACCGCCATCAGCTGCGTGACGGCGCCGAGGTGCTCCTCGGGGATGTCGACGGTGAGCCGCTCGACCGGCTCGTGCTTCTTGCCGTCGATCTCCCGCGTGACGACCTGCGGCTTGCCGACGGTCAGCTCGTAGCCCTCGCGGCGCATGTTCTCGACCAGGATCGCCAGGGCCAGCTCGCCGCGGCCCTGCACCTCCCAGGCGTCGGGGCGCTCGGTCGGCAGCACCCGGATCGACACGTTGCCGACGAGCTCGCGGTCGAGGCGGTCCTTGACCATCCGGGCGGTGACCTTGGTGCCCTTCTCGCGGCCCGCCATCGGCCCGGTGTTGGTGCCGATCGTCATGGAGATCGCCGGCTCGTCCACCGTGATCAGCGGCAGCGGGCGCGGGTCGTCCGGGTCCGCGAGGGTCTCACCGATCATGATGTCGGGGATGCCGGCGATGGCGATGATGTCGCCGGGCCCGGCCTCGTCCGCGGGCTTGCGGGTGAGCGCCTCCGTCATCATCAGCTCGGTGATCTTCACCCGCTCGACGCTGCCGTCGCGCCGGCACCAGGCGACCTGCTGGCCCTTCTTGATCGTGCCGGCGTGCACGCGGCACAGCGCGATCCGGCCGAGGTAGCTGGAGGCGTCCAGGTTCGTCACGTGCGCCTGGAGCGGGCCGTCGGGGTCGTAGGACGGCGCGGGGATCGTCTCGGTGATGACCTTGAACAGCGGTTCCAGGTCCTCGCTGCCGGGCATGGCGCCGTCGGCGGGCTTGTCGAGCGAGGCCCGCCCGGCGCGGCCGGACGCGAACACGATCGGGAAGTCGATCTGGTCCTCGTCGGCGTCGAGGTCCATGAACAGCTCGTAGGTCTCGTCCACGACCTCGTCGATGCGCGCGTCGGGGCGGTCGGTCTTGTTCACGACCAGGATCACCGGCAGCCGCGCGGCGAGCGCCTTGCGCAGCACGAAGCGCGTCTGCGGGAGCGGGCCCTCGCTGGCGTCGACCAGCAGGACGACGCCGTCCACCATGGACAGGCCGCGCTCGACCTCGCCGCCGAAGTCGGCGTGCCCCGGGGTGTCGATGATGTTGATCGTCAGGCCGTTGTGCAGGACCGCGGTGTTCTTCGCGAGGATGGTGATCCCCTTCTCGCGCTCCAGGTCGTTGGAGTCGAGCACGCGGTCGTCGACGTCCTGGTTCTCGCGGAAGGCCCCGGACTGCCAGAGCATGGCGTCGACCAGCGTCGTCTTGCCATGGTCGACGTGGGCGACGATCGCGACGTTACGGAGGTCGTCGCGCGTGGAGATGGGCATGCGGGTTCGCCTTGCGTGAGAGTTCGGGAGTCGCCGCAGACGTGCGGCCGTACCCATTCTACTTGGCCGTGCGTACCACCCACTCCGAGTCGTTCGCCCCATCGGTCACACGGACCTCGATTGGCCAACTTTGCGCATCCTTTGTAATCTGCCCGAGATCCGGTCGTCCGGAGTCCCGCCCCCAGGGGACTGCGGCCGGAACGCCGAATCTCCCGCGGGAGAACCGGGGACCCACCACCCTCGGGGTGAATCGACGCTCGTCGTAGGGCGACTCCTGGCCCGAACCCGTCAGCTAACCCGGTAGGCGTACGAGGAGAGGAGAACACCGGCTTGGCTCCGGATTCCCCCCGGCGGCGTCGCGTTCTGCCCACCGCCACCGCCACCCTGCTCCTGATCGGTCTCGGCGCCACCGCGCCGGACCTCGCCCACGCCGCCCAGCCGTTCCGGCCCGCCTCCGCGCCCACGGCGCCGAGCCCCACGCCGACGACGGAGAAGGGCCTGCGCAAGAGCCTCGACGCGCTGAACGAAGAGGCCGAGATCCTCACGGAGAAGTTCAACAAGGCCCGCGTCGAGTTCACCAAGGCCCGCAAGGCCGAACAGGACGCCACCCGGGAGGCCGAGCGGCTGCGCGCCCTCGCCGAACCCGCCCGCCAGAAGCTCGGCAGCCTGGCCGCCGCGAACTACATGGCCGGCGGCCCCGACGTCCTCTTCGGCTCCGGCGCCTCCCCCGAGGGGCTGTCCGACCGCGCCTACCTGGCGCAGAGCCAGGCCACCGCCGTCCTCGCCCTGAAGAAGCAGATCGACCAGGCCGACGCCGCGGAGCGCACCGCCAAGGCCAAGACCGCCCAGGTCAAGAAGGCCTGGGACGACGCCAAGCAGGCGCGCGAGGCCGCCAAGGCCAAGGTCTCCGAGGTGATGAAGCGCCTCGACAAGCTGACCACCACCCACGCGAGCGACCCGCGCACCGGCCTCAGCGCCACCGTGAAGGGCTCCGGCCTGCCCGCCAAGATGGCCCGCAAGGCGCTCACCAAGCTCGGCTCCCCGTACGTGTGGGCCGCCGCCGGACCGAGCAGCTTCGACTGCTCGGGCCTCGTCGTCTGGGCCTACGCCCAGGTCGGCAAGCCCGGCCTCCCGCACTACACCGGCGACCTGTTCGCCATGGGAACGAAGGTCTCCCGCGGCGCCCTCCGCTCCGGCGACCTGGTGTACTTCGGCAGCAACCTGCACCACATGGGCATCTACCTGGGCGACGGCAAGTACCTCCACGCCCCCCAGACCGGCGACGTGGTCAAGATCTCCAAACTCTCCGACCGCTCCGACTTCGCAGGCGCGAATAGGATTTCCTAGCCGAGGCCTTGGGCGGCCAGGAGGTCTACTGCCGGGCGGTCGCCGGGGAGCCAGTTGACGTCGTGGAGCTCTGAGGGCGCCAGCCAGCGGAGTTGCAGGTGCTCCAGGGCTTGCGGCTCGCCTTCTACCAGCTCGGCCGTCCAGACGCGGAGGACGGCGCGTCCGCTGAGGCGCCAGTCGCCGCCCACGCGGCGGCCCAGGCGTACCTTCACGGCCAGTTCCTCGTGGCACTCGCGCACCAGGGCGTCCTCGTCCGACTCTCCGGGGTCGACCTTGCCGCCGGGAAGCTCCCAGCCGCCCGCCATGTGCGGCGGCTCGGCGCGCTGGGCGGCCAGCAGCCGCCCCTCCGCGAGGATCGCCGCCCCCACCACCACGAGATCGATCGCGACCAGCTCCTCTCCGTGTTCGTGATCAGACCGCGGCGCCGGTCCGTCCGGTTCCGTCCCGCCTGAGGGAGTCGACCAGACGCGTCGCGTCGCGGACGATCTCCTCCAGGTGGTCGCCGTGCGCCCCGCGCCAGTACACCTGCCCGCAGACCGCGCAGCGGCCGTACACGTCGTAGCTGCGGCGCGTGCCCGACTGGAGCTCGCGCTCGATCTCCTGCTTGTCGACCGGGACGAGCTCGCCGTTGCAGGCGGTGCAGCGCGTCCACGGGCGCAGGACGGGCGCGAAGCGGTCGAGCAGGTCGCGGAGCTGGTCGTCGGGGCGCGAGCCGCGGACGTAGGCGCCGAACCACAGCGCGCGGCGGCGCAGGAGGCCGCGGTCCTGCGTGAGCAGGACGCGGCGCTCCTCGTTGGCCTGGACGACGAGCGCCGGGTCGTCCATGTCGTTGTGGTAGGCGGTGTCGAGGCCGAGCAGGCGCATGCGCCGGGCCAGCGTGCCGAGGTGCACGTCCAGGAGGAAGCGGGGGGCGACCTGGCCCGGGTCCAGCGGCACGGGCTGGGGGCGCGGGACCGCGGCCACGCGCACCTCGGCCCCGGCGGCGGGGCGGGCGCCGGGCCCGGCGGGCTCGCCGTCGGCGGTCATCGGGCCCGCCTCGGGCAGGGGGACGCCCAGCGACTCCACGAGGTGCCCCAGCGTCGAGGTCCCGTCGTAGGGGACCCGCGCCGGGGACTCCCGCCGGGTCGCGGGCAGGAACATCAGCAGCTCGTCGGCGACGCGGATCGTTATCTCGGACTCCACGCCGATCAGCATGCCACGCGCGGCCGACGATTCTCCCCGGTTCAGGCCGCTGTCACGTGCGCGGCGGAGTCCGCGAGGGACGCCAGGAGGGCGGGGACGTCGTAGCCGACCAGCGCTCCCCCGCGCTTGACCACGCGTCCGCCGACCAGGACGGTGTCGACGTTACGCGTGTCCGCTGACAGGACCACGGCCGCGACGGGGTCGTGCGCCGCCGCGAGGCCGAAGGTGTCGGTGCGCAGGACGAGCAGGTCGGCCTGCTTGCCGGGGGTCAGCGATCCGGTGACGTCCGCGAGCCCCGCGACCTCGGCGCCCTCGATCGTGGCCGTCCGCAGCGCGTCGGCGACGGTGAAGCCGAGGCCGGCGCCGTCCGGGCGCCCCCGTTCGAGGACGTAGGCGGCGCGCATGATGCTGAACATGTCGCCGGGGCCGGAGGTGACCGTGTCGGCGCCGAGCCCGGTCGGGACGCCGGCGGCGCGGGCGCGCCCGGTGGGCGGGGCGCCGATGTCCAGCGCCGCCTCGATGGCGGGGGCGGCGGACACCGTCCCGCCGCTTCCGGCGATCCGCTTCAGCTCCTCGTCGGTGTAGAAGTTGGCGTGCACGTACGTGGCCGGGTGGTCCATCAGTCCGTTGGCGTCGAGGAACGCCAGGCCGCGCGCGGCGCTCTCGGCGCCGTGGCCGCCCAGGTGCGCCGTGACCGGCAGCCCGAGCTCGCGGGCCGTCCGCCACTCGGCGAGAGCGCGCTCGTCGCCCCCGATCTCGGGGCCGAGCGCCGCCATCGCCATCGTGACCTGGCCGCCGGACCCGAAGTGCTCGCGGTGGACGCGGCCGGTCTCGGCGGCGAGCGCGTCGAGGCCGCCGTCGCCGCCGTAGCAGTACCCGAACACCGCCCTGATGCCGGACGCCCGCAGCGCCGCGATGTTCGCCTCGGTGTGGCCCTCGCTGAGCTGGATGTGCGACCAGTCGACCAGCGTCGTGATCCCGGAGTCGAGGCACTCCAGGGACCCGGCGAGCGTCCCGGCGAACACGTCGCCCGGCCGGTACCGGGGCGCCAGCTCGCCGAGGACGCGCTGCAGGTAGGCGTGGAGCGTGCCGTCCGGCAGGGCCGCGCGGATCCCGGCCTGCCAGGTGTGCCGGTGGGTGTCGACGAAGCCCGGCATGACGATGCGGCCGGTCGCGTCCATGGTCTCGGCGCCGTCCGGCGCGGCCAGGTCCGGGCCGACCGCGGCGATGCGGCCGTCCTCGACGAGCACGTCGGCGGTTCCCAGCACGGTCGGTTCGGGCGCGGTGTCGATGACGAGGCCGTTCGTGAGCAGCAGAGAATTTGCCATGGACGAAAGCTTAAAAGATAGCTTTACGAAAAGCAATCAGTCGAGCGAGTACGCTCGGGGCGTGCGGGACGACATCGATGACCTGGCCGACGCGTGGCGGCGGGACGGCCTGACCGAGCCGTTCGTCGCGATGCTGGAACTGAGCAAGCGCGCGGGGCGCGTCGCCACGCTGGTGCAGCAGGCGCTCCGGGGCCCGCTGGCCGAACTCGGCCTCACCTACGCCGAGTTCGAAGTGCTGACCGTGCTGCGCCGGGAGGGCGAGCCGTACCGGCTGAGGCCGAGCGAGCTCACGCGGTCGGCGTTCCTCACCTCGGGCGGGACGAGCAACGTCCTGCAGCGGCTCCAGAAGGCCGGCTACGTGGAGCGCGAGGCCAACGCGGGCGACGCGCGCAGCCGCTTCGTCCAGCTGACCGCGGACGGGCTGCGCGTCACCGAGCAGGCCCTGGTCGCGTCGGGGGTGGCGCACGAGGAGGTGCTGGCCCGGGTGCCGCCGGAGGACGTGCGGGCCGCCGCCGACGCGCTGCGCGAGATCGTGCTCGTCGTGGGCCGGCGCCGGTTGCGCTGACCCCGCCGGGCCGCTACCGGCGCGCGGCCAGCTCGGCCACCTTCTTCTTGAAGTCCGGCCGCGCGAGCGGGCGCGTCACCCCGACCCAGTTCGGCTTCTTGTAGGTCTTCACGCCGATCGCGGGCACGCACGCCGAGCAGCTCGCGACGATCATCTTGCCGCCGCCGATCACCATCCCGACGTGGCCGGGATTGTCGGGCGACGTCCCGGGACCGGAGTTGAAGAACACCAGGTCGCCGGGCTGCTCCTTGCCCTTGGCGATCTTCACCCCGAACGGCCACTGCTCGAACGTCGTGCGCGGGAGGTTCAGCCCGACCTGGCGGTAGGCGGCCTGGATCAGGCTGGAGCAGTCGTAGGCGTCCGGGCCGTTCGCCCCGAACACGTAGGGCTTGCCGCGCTGCGCCATCGCGAACGCGATGATCGTCTTGACGAGGGCGCCGACATTGGCGGGCAGCTCGTTGTCCTCGCAGTTGATCCCGTTCGCCTGGACGGGCTTGAAATCGCCGCCGACGTAGCGCTTCGCCCAGTCCAGGACGAGGTCCACGTAGTCCCACGAGTGGTTGTACTGGAAGATCGCGGTGCGCATCCGCTCCGGGGCGCCGTTGTGCTTGAGGTAGGCGGCGGCCGTCGGGATGGCGTCCGCCGGGTCGTAACGGTCCTTCTTGCCGTCCTTGTCGCCGTCCACCGCGAACGCCTTGAACGTCGCGTCCAGGAACTGCATCGGACCGCCCGCGCCCGCGTAGTTCTCCCCGCTGGAGACGCCCGGCATCGTCGACCTGCCGTGGTCGGTCTCGACCTTGCCGACGCCCGCCAGGACGTTCCAGGGGATGCCGTACTTCCTGCCCGCCTCCTTGTACAGCTTCAGGTAGTCGACCGGGACGGACTTCGCGTCGGCGGCCGCCGCGGGCTGCGCGCCGGCGCCGGCGACGTTCACGCAGCCGCCGCCACCGCCGATCCCGCCGCCGAACAGGAACTGGCTCGCGCCGAACAGGATCGGGACGAACACCAGCGCCACGAACATCACCGCGGCGACGCCGAGAGCGCCGACGAGCAGCAACCTCCGCGGACTCATCCCGTGTCACCCGCCTGTCCCGCGTCGGCGGGCTCGAACGAGTAGACCCTCAGCGAACCGCCGTCCCTCGTCACGGTCACCGCGTACTGCTTGCTGTCGCTGCCGGTCCGCCCGTTCTTGGTGACCTGCTGCCGGCCGGTCACCAGAAAGATGATCGAGTTGTTCTCGATGTCGCGGACCTGGTCGAGGGACGCCGTGCCCTGCGCGACGAGCCGCTCGCGCCTGCGCTCCTCCACCATCCCGGGCGTCGCCACGCCCTGGCCGAGCCGCTGCCCGAGGTCGGAGGTGGCCAGGCCGGCGAAGCGCGCCATGTAGGTCTGGGGGGCCTCGTCGTAGCGGTACGTCCCGTAGGCCGCGACGAACCGCTGCGCCAGGTCGGCCGCCGTGGCGAACTCCTGCCGGGAGAACGGCAGCAGCCGGTAGACGTCGAAGTCGTTCGGGTCGACGGTGCTCTGGATCCCCGGCGGCGGGGACGCGGGGGCCTGCGGCCCCTGCGACACCGCCGCGCTCGGGCGGGCCTCCGGCTCGTCGCCGGACCCGCCCGAGGGGGAGGCCACCGTCAGGTAGACGCCGACCGCCGTGAGCAGGACGACGAGCCCCGCGAACAGCAGCTTGCGCCGCCGGTCGTTCAGGTTCATCACTCGTCCCGGTCCGACTCACCCGACCGGCGGTCGACCGGACGCAGCCAGAACGGGATCGGCGGGCTCGCGTTGGAGCCGCCCCTGCCCCACAGCGGCGGGGGCTCCTGCCGCCCGCCCGGCTCGGGACGCGAGGGCTTCGCGCCCCCACCGCCGCCTCGGCCGCGCTGCCGGGGGACATTCCCGGACCCGCCGCCCGAACCGCCGTTGCCGCCGCCGAACCAGCCGCCGCCACCGCCGGAACCACCGCCGGAACCACCGGAACCACCCGAGCCGCCGCCCGAGCGCCCGCGACCGCGAGCGGCGGAGCCGGACGAGCGTCCACCGCCGCCGCCGAACCAGCCGCCGCCACCGCCGGAACCACCCGAACCGCCACCGGAACCACCGGAACCACCGCCACCGCCGGAGCCGCCGGAGCCGCCGCCCGAACCGCCGCTGCCGCCCGAACCGCCGCCACCGGAGACGCCGCCGCCGGTGCCGCCGCGGCCCGTCCAGGACGTCGGGCGGACAGTGCCCTTGCCGCTCCCGCCCCCGCTTCCGGCGTCCTCACCGTCGCCCTTCGCGACGGTGACGCCGCCGGGCCTGACGGCGGCGGCCCTGGCGCCGTCCGTGCGGCGGTCGCCGAGCGCGCCCGCCCTGGTCGGCAGGTTCAGCGGAGGAGCGCCGCGCCTGGACCGCCCCTGCG